>NZ_JBVVAK010000001.1:0-230148 GCF_055792825.1 Microvirga sp. GN3 | reverse complement strand
GAAGCCGACATTCGCACCGTCGTCGACACGGCTCGCCTCGGCCCGGGAACCAATGCGTTCAAGACGATCCTTCAGACCGTGTCCGCCTGAACCTCAGTTCTGAATGGGGCGTGGGTAATTACCAGCAGGCGAGAGCGCGGTTGAGGGAGATTGGAGCCAGGGAATCGGCACCACTACCAATGCACGAAGTCTTGCTCCGCAATGGACAGCCAGTTGGTGACAGAAACGCGCGATCTAGAGTTGACATTCGAACAGTCTCTCGAGGGGAATTTCAAGATCTGCTTGAAGGTATTAGTCCAGGCGCAAGGGTTGTTCCGTCTCCCCATGGCTATCGAGGTGAATGGTATCAGCGTCCGGACGGATCCATCTTCGGTGTGCGACGCAGTGAGCAGAATGGAATTACCTTTGACGTCATTAGAAACGACCATCCGCAGATCAATAGTGGCTACAAGGTACACAAGAAATGACTTCGGAACTTCGGCATAAATATTACGGAAACACCATCGGTGAGCACATTATTGAGGTTGCCAACGAACTGCCGATCGATGCTGTTGGCATGTGGCAGATTGTGCCTGGGGCACGTCGCGGCTTCGACCTCAAAGGCGATGCATTGACCGATTATGTCCGCCGCTGCATCGCCGAACTTCTGTCGCGCGGCGCGGTGCCGGTTATCGGTGGAGGACCTGATGGACCGCATGACTGGATCTTGCAGCGCCAGTATGGCTCGCGGCCCGAAGAAATCATCGAGAATGTCATCCGCGAATGGCTGGCCAATGGCGCGCAGGACGAGGATCCGGGTGGGTTATGGTTTGCCCTGCCTCAATATGCTTGGACCCCGCCATCCTAGACCGTTCGTGGAAACCGCTCTTTCTCAAGGTGCGATCGCCGGCAGCGGGCGCTCACCCAATCCGATCTCAAGCGGGAGGCAGCCTCGACAGTCTCCGTCCAGCTGTGCCGGGTCTCCATCATGGCCGGTAATGCGGACATGCTGCGCCGGGACTGTCCGATAGCCCAGCATGCGGTCGAGATGACCTATGCCCATGCCGATGATGTAGAGGAGCGTGCTCAGCCGTCCTCCACGCAGGAAGAGGCAGATCTGGAGTTCCGGCTTGCCGATATCCGCCTTTGGAGCGAGCTGGAATTCGCCGCCATAGAACCGGCTCTTCGCCACGATGACGGAGGCTGCCTCCACCACCTCCGATCCATCGATCTCGACCCGATAGCGGCGCGGCACCCCGGCCACGAGCTCGCGCAGGCCCTGCAGGACATAAGCCAGCTTGCCGATCCTTTTCTTCAGGCGAAGGCTGGTGCGGTTGACGACATGCGCATCCATGCCAATCCCGCACATGAGCGAGAAATATCGCCCATTCGCGCAGCCCACATGAATGTCCCGCATTCGCCCATAGGCGAGAAGGCGCGCCAGCGCATCGGCCTGTCTCGGAATGCGGAGGTCCCGCGCCAGCACATTAGTGGTGCCGATGGGGATGATCCCGAGAGCCGGCACCGGTGACAGCTCCCGCGCCATCAGGCCATTGATCGCCTCGTTGATGGTTCCGTCTCCGCCGGCCACCACCACAGCATCGACATTGGGATCGCAGTCGCGCGCCGCGCGCTCGGCATCACCGGCAATTGTTGTCGCCTGCAGCTCAACATGCACCGCCTCCTCTCGAAGAGCGGTCAGGATAGCGGCCAGCCTCCTGCGCTCGCCGCGCCCGGCCGTCGGATTATGGATCACGAGCAACCGGCGAGCCGGTGAAGGACGGCTGTCAGAAGCCGCAGTGGAATGATCTGGCCGGGTCACAACGGCACTTTCGGAAAGGTTGAGGAACCGGCGCAATAGTGAATCATTTCCATAAGCCATCAGGGCCCGGATGGTCGATTCGCCCAGCCAAGTTGACACCGGAGCCTTCGGATCTAGCTGATCGATCGAGACAGGGGAAAATACCATGACCAATGCCACGAAGTCAGTCATGACCGGGGGCTGCCAATGCGGTGCGGTCCGCTATGCACTGATGTCCGAGCCGACCCATGCCAGCATCTGCCATTGCCGCATGTGCCAGAAGGCCTTCGGCAATTATTTCGCGCCGCTCACCGGCGTACCGCGCAAGGATCTGGTCTGGACGAAGGGCGAGCTCGGCGTCTTCAGGAGTTCGGAGGCCGCGGAGCGCGGCTTCTGCCGCGATTGCGGGACGCCGCTCACCTATTCCTATCTGGAGAACGACCGCATCAGTGTCTCGATCGGAAGCCTCGACGAGCCGGGCCGAGTCACGCCGGAGATCCAGTATGGTCTCGAGAGCAAGCTTCCTGCCTTCGAGATGCTGCACACCCTGCCCGGCCAGCGGACGGACGATTATGCAACGTCGGCGGAGTTGGAGAAGATGGCATCCCGGCAGCATCCGGATCACGATTGAGGCGCTGCTCTCCAACCGTCATCCCGGGGCCGCGTAGCGGAGCCCGGGATCCATAACCGCTGACGATGCAAGGAAAGCGAAGCGGATACCGCTGTGCAATTCCTCTGAATGTCGTGGTTATGGATCCCCGCCTGCGCGGGGATGACAGTGTTGAGTGTCTGACGCCTATTCTGCCGACGATCCCGGATCGGCTTTCGCCGTCCGGGATAACAGGTGGTCTCAAGCAGCCGCCAGCGCCGCCTCGATGGCAGCGAGCGCGGCTTCCGCCTGGGCACCGTCGGGGCCGCCGGCCTGGGCCATGTCGCGACGTCCGCCGCCGCCCTTGCCGCCGAGCTTTTCCGACCCGACGCGCACGAGGGCGACCGCATCGACCTTCGCCGTCAGGTCCTCGGTCACGCCGACGACGATGCCGGCCTTGCCGTCTTCCCCAACGCCGACGATGGCGACGACGCCGGAGCCGAGGCGCTTCTTGCCCTCGTCGGCGAGGCTCTTGAGGTCCTTCATCTCGACGCCGGTGACCGCACGAGCCATGAGCTTGATGCCGGCAATGTCCTTGACCGGATCGTCCCCGCCCGCACTACCGCCGCCCATGGCGAGCTTGCGGCGTGCCTCGGCCAGATCGCGTTCCAGCTTGCGGCGCTCTTCCAGAAGGGCCGTGAGGCGCGCGGAGACTTCGTCCACCGGAGTCTTCAAAAGACCCGCGACCTCGCGCAGCTTGCGGCTTTCCTCGGCGAGGTGACGGCGTGCGGCCTCGCCTGTCATGGCTTCGAGACGGCGCACGCCTGCGGCGACCGCGCTCTCGCCGACGATGGTGACGACGCCGATATCGCCGGTGCGGTTCACATGGGTGCCGCCGCAAAGCTCAATGGAGAAAGCCTTGTTGGTCTCGCCCTTGCCCATGGAGACCACGCGGACCTCGTCGCCGTATTTCTCACCGAAGAGCGCGCGGGCGCCGGACTCGATGGCCTCGTCCACTGCCATGAGCTTGGTGACGACCGGCTCATTCTGCAGCAGCACCTTGTTGGCGATCTCCTCGACCCTGGCCAGTTCCGCATCCTCGATGGGCTTGGGATGGCTGAAATCGAAGCGCAGGCGGTCGGGCGCCACCAGCGAGCCCTTCTGGGCCACATGATCGCCGAGCACCTGGCGCAGCGCCTCGTGCAGGAGATGGGTCGCCGAATGGTTGGAGCGCACGGCGAAGCGGCGCTCGTGATCAACGATCAGCTCCAGTGACTGATTGAGCTTCAGGGAGCCGTGCTCCACGGTGACGCGGTGCACGAAGAGGTCACCGAGCTTCTTCTCGGTGCCGGTCACGAAGACTCGCGCGCCCTCGCCCTGCATCACGCCGGTATCGCCGACCTGACCGCCGGATTCGCCGTAGAATGGCGTCTGGTTAAGGACCACGAGGCCGGTCTCGCCAGCCTTGAGCTCGGTCACCTCCTGGCCGTCCTTCAGGAGCGCCAGGACGATGCCCTCGGCCGTCTCGGTGTCATAGCCGAGGAAGTCGGTGGCACCAGTACGCTCCTTGACGCCGAACCAGACGGTCTCGGTCGCCGCCTCGCCCGAACCGGACCAGGCCGCGCGCGCCTTCTCGCGCTGGCGCTCCATGGCGGCGTTGAAGGCATCCGTGTCGACGCCGATGCCGCGGGGCTTCAGCGCGTCCTGCGTCAGGTCAAGCGGGAAGCCATAGGTGTCGTAGAGGGTGAAGGCCGTGTCGCCGGAGAGGTTCTGCCCCTTCGTGAGCTCACGGGTTTCCTCGTCGAGGATGATGAGGCCGCGCTCCAGGGTCTTGCGGAAGCGGGTCTCTTCCAGCTTCAGGGTCTCGGTGATCAGCGCCTCGGCGCGGATGAGCTCCGGATAGGCCTGTCCCATCTCGCGCACCAAGGCCGGTACGAGGCGGTACATGAGCGGATCCTTGGCGCCCAGAAGCTGCGCATGGCGCATGGCGCGGCGCATGATGCGGCGAAGCACATAGCCGCGACCCTCGTTCGACGGCAGCACGCCGTCGGCCACGAGGAAGCAGGAGGTGCGCAGGTGGTCTGCAATCACCCGGTGCGAGGCCTTGCGGTCACCCTCGGGTGCCACGCCGGTGGCATGGGCCACGGCCTCGATCAGGGTGCGGAACAGGTCCGTGTCATAGTTCGAATGCACGCCCTGCAGGATCGCGGAGACGCGCTCCAGACCCATGCCGGTATCGATGGAGGGCTTGGGCAGGGCAATGCGGTTGCCGGGCTCGATCTGCTCGTATTGCATGAACACGAGGTTCCAGAACTCGAGGAAGCGGTCACCGTCCTCCTCCGGGCTGCCGGGAGGGCCGCCCCAGAGCGCCTCGCCCTGGTCGATAAAGATCTCCGAGCAGGGGCCGCAGGGCCCGGTATCGCCCATCTGCCAGAAATTGTCCGAGGTCGGGATGCGGATGATCTTGGAATCCGAGAAGCCGGCGATCTTCTTCCACAGCTCCGCCGCCTCGTCGTCCGTGTGATAGACGGTGACGAGGAGCTTGTCCTTCGGCAGGTCGAACTCCTTGGTGATCAGGTTCCAGGCGAGCTCGATGGCCCGCTCCTTGAAATAATCCCCGAACGAGAAGTTGCCGAGCATCTCGAAGAAGGTGTGGTGGCGCGCCGTGTAGCCCACATTGTCGAGATCGTTGTGCTTGCCGCCGGCGCGCACGCATTTCTGCGACGTCGTGGCCGTGCTGTAGGGGCGCTTCTCGACACCAGTGAAGACGTTCTTGAACTGCACCATGCCGGCATTCGTGAACATCAGGGTCGGGTCGTTGCGCGGCACGAGGGGGCTCGAGGCTACGACCTCATGGCCGTTCTTGGCAAAGTAATCGAGGAAGGCCGACCGGATTTCGTTGACGCCGCTCATGGGTTTTCAAACTCAGGGATAGGGGCTTTTCAGGCCCGAAAGGTCTTGGTGGTGGCCGGTTTTAGCCGCCCGCGCCCGCCCTGTCGAGGCGGCGCGTCGTCTAATCCCTTGCGTCATCCCGGACGCCGACAGGCGATCCGGGATCGCAAGACGAGTGTGGCACTTGGACTTCAACCTCGTCATCCCCGCGCAGGCGGGGATCCATAACCGCTGACGGCACCGAACTGGTCGAAGATCGTGGTTATGGATCCCGGGCTCCGCTGCGCGGCCCCGGGATGACAGTGCCAAGCTGGTTTGCACGATCCTGGATCTCCGCTGCGCTTCGTCCGGGATGACGTTCAGTCAGGGAAAACAAACGAAAAGACCGCCGCGATCTCTCGCGACGGCCTCTCTTTGCCCTTGAAGGAGAGCAAACTTAATCCGCGGGTCCCTCATCGAGGTCGTCGGCGGTCGGGGTCGCCTGCTCCAGGATGCGATCGGCGAGCAAGCCGGCATTCTGGCGGATGAGGGCCTCGATCTTGCCGGCGATCTCGGGGTTGTCGCGCAGGAATTGCTTGGCGTTCTCGCGACCCTGTCCGAGGCGCTGGCTGTCATAGGAGAACCAGGCGCCGGACTTGTCGACGATGCCGGCCTTGACGCCCAGATCGATGAGCTCGCCCACCTTGGACACGCCCTCGCCGAACATGATGTCGAACTCGACCTGCTTGAAGGGCGGAGCGACCTTGTTCTTGACGACCTTGACGCGCACCTGGTTGCCGATCGGATCGTCGCGATCCTTCAGGGTCGAGACGCGGCGGATGTCGAGGCGCACGGACGCGTAGAACTTCAGCGCGTTGCCGCCCGTCGTGGTCTCCGGCGAACCATACATGACGCCGATCTTCATGCGGATCTGGTTGATGAAGATCACCATTGTGTTCGAGCGCGAGATCGAACCGGTGAGCTTGCGCAGGGCCTGGCTCATCAGCCGAGCCTGGAGGCCCGGCTGAACCTCGCCCATCTCACCATCGAGTTCGGCCTTGGGGGTCAGAGCCGCCACCGAGTCGATGACGAGCACGTCGACCGCGCCGGACCGCACCAGCGTGTCGGCAATCTCGAGCGCCTGCTCACCCGTGTCGGGCTGGGAGATCAGGAGATCGTCTAGATTGACCCCGAGCTTGCGGGCATAGACCGGATCGAGCGCGTGCTCCGCGTCCACGAAAGCGCAGACGCCGCCCTTCTTCTGGGCCTCGGCGATGGTGTGCAGGGCGAGTGTCGTCTTGCCCGACGATTCCGGCCCGTAGATCTCGATGATGCGGCCGCGGGGCAGACCGCCGACGCCGAGCGCGATGTCGAGGCCGAGGGAACCCGTCGAAACGGTCTCGATTTCCACGGGCTGCTGGCCTTTGCCGAGCCGCATGATCGAGCCTTTGCCGAAGGCACGCTCGATCTGGGAGAGCGCCGCGTCGAGAGCTTTCGATTTATCTTTATCCATTGATGAGCTTTCCACCAGTCTCAGAGAGGACTGTGACATGACCGACATCCTTATGGCACGGAGGGGAGTTGAATCTCAACGCGGTGTTGAGGAAATATATGTACTTACTTTGTTCTCTCTCGCAAGTTCTTTTTTTGTTCTCATGGAAAAATTCACAACCCTCTCGCAGGGCACGATGCCGCAGGGTTAAAACTGAGTTAATTCAGGAGCTTATCGCCCCATCACCTGCTTCACGATCTCGACCAACTGGCGCAGGCTGAAGGGCTTGGGCAGGAAGTTGAACTCCTCCCCTTCCGGCAGGTTCTTGCGGAAGGCTTCCTCGGCATAGCCGGAGACGAAAATCACCTTCAGATCGGGATAGAGCTTGCGCAATTCGCCAAGCAGGGTCGGTCCGTCCATCTCCGGCATGACCACGTCGGAGACCACGAGATCGACGGGCGCGCCACGTTCCTGGATGATCTCCAGCGCCTCGATGCCGGAGGCCGCCTCCAGCACCGTGTAGCCGCGGGCGGAGAGCGCTCGGGCATTGACGGCACGAACCGGATCCTCGTCCTCCACGAGGAGGATGGTGCCCTGCCCCGTCATATCCGCGGCTGGCTTCTTCGGCGCGTCGGCCTTCGTTTCTTCGGGAGCTTCCTGAACCTCCGGAATGTGGCGTGGCAGATAGATGCTGAAGGTCGTGCCCTCGCCGGGCTTCGAGTTCACGTCGATATAACCGCCCGACTGCTTGACGATACCGAAGACGGTAGAGAGCCCAAGGCCCGTGCCCTTGCCCACTTCCTTGGTTGTGAAGAAGGGCTCGAAGATCTTTTCCAGAACCTCCGGCGTCATGCCCGAGCCCGTATCGGACACTTCGACGACCACGTAATCGGCCGGCGGCATCGCACTCACATTGAGGCGTGCGGCCTCAGTCGTGGAAATGTTCGCCGTGCGGATCGCGAGCTTGCCGCCATTGGGCATGGCATCGCGCGCATTGACGGCAAGATTCACCACGACCTGCTCGAACTGGTTCACGTCCGCCTTCACAAACCACAGATCGCGGCCGTGGCTGAGATCCAATTCCACACGCTCGCCGAGCAGGCGCTTGAGCAGCATGGAGAGATCGTAGAGCCGGTCATTGAGGTTGAGCACTTCCGGCCGCAGGGTCTGGCGGCGCGAGAAGGCGAGCAGCTGCCGCACCAGGCTCGCGGCCCGGTTCGCGTTCTGCTTGATCTGCATGATGTCCTGGAAGGACGGATCGGTCGGCCGGTGGTTGGCAAGCAGCAGATCGCTGTAGCCGATGATCGCCTGCAGCACGTTATTGAAATCGTGCGCCACGCCGCCGGCGAGCTGACCCACCGCATTCATCTTCTGCGATTGGGCGAGCTGCTCCTCGACTTTACGGAAATCGGTGGTGTCGAGGGCGTAGAGGATCGCCGTCTCGCCCTCCGCGCCCGTATCCCCGACCGGCGTCACCCAGACCCGGACGGAACCGCCATTTTCTCCCGCGGTCTGAAGCTCCAGGGGTGGAATGTCCCCCTTGTTCTCCGCCGCCGCCTTGAGGGCGGCCTCAATGGGACCACGCTCGCGGAACGTGTGGAGAATGGACGTGCCGTTGCCGCCGCTCTCGCCCGGACGCGCCAACGTGCCGAACAGTTTGGAGAAAGGTGCATTGGCGTGGACGATCCGGCCCGCCTGATCGACCGTCGCGATGGCGATAGGCGTGTTGTTGAAGAAGCGAGCGAAGCGCACTTCGGCGGCGCGCTGTCCTTCATCGACCTCTCCACCCGCCGAGCGGTTGAGAACGAGAGTCCGGGAGGCGCCCATCCGGCCGTCCTGTCCGAAGGCGATGCGGTGATAGAGGCGCACGGGAAGGAACTGACCGTTGCGGCGGCGCAGGTCGAGATCGAAGGTCTCCGTGCGCACGCTGCCCGGCTCGCCGGAGAACGACGTCATCATCGCGACGACGTCGCGCGGCACGATGTCGGTAATGTTCAGCCCACCGGAGCCGACCTGGGCAAGATCGTAATCGAGCCATGAGGCGAGGGTCGCGTTGAGATAGATGATCGAGCCTTCGGGATCGACCGACAGGAAGCCCGCCGGGGCGTGATCGAGATAGTCGATGGCGTGCTGGAGCTCCTGGAACACGTTCTCCTGGCGCTCGCGCTCATGCGTCACCTCGCAGATGACCCAGAGCGCCGCCTGCCGTCCGTTGGGGCGCGGCACCGGACGCACGCGCACGCGATACCAGCCGAATTCCTGCGCGCCGTTCAACGAGGGCGACAGGCGGATTTCCTCCGTGCCCGTGCGATGCTCGCGCGCGGCCTGGGCCAGCCTATAGATCGCCTCGGAAACTTCAGGCGCGCCCATGAACAGGCGCTCGACGGGACGCACTTCCCCGCCCTGCAATCCGGCGAAGGAGAGATAAGCCTCATTGGCGTAAGTAATACGCCCGTCTTCCTCAACCACCACAAGGCCATCGGTCGATGTGTCGGCCATGAGCTTGGTGATATCGTTGCGCGCTGTTTGCCCTGAAAACCGCACGACACCGATGGCCATGGCGAAGAGGAAGAAAACTCCGGCCATGGCGAAGAAGGCGAGAAGCCCGAGGATCAGAGGCTGAGCCTGCTCCATGCCGAGGAAACGCAGGCTCAAAGTGGCGCCGACCAGAATGCTGGCCAGAAGCAGGACCCACCCGATATGGCCGTGACGGTCAGAACGGTCGATGGCCGAGCCTTTTGGCGTATCGCCCTCGTAAGCCATGAAATATCAAAATCCTCAACGGAGGCGGGTGTGCCTTACGGCACCGGATGCAACATTGCAGCCAGCCGCTCGATCTTTGTCGTTCATCTTACACGCTAATTGTTGATCGACCTCTAAGGCGGAGCCGCGAGCGGATGCAAGGGCCGAACAGCCCAAGTAACGCCCTTGCGGGACGATTTCGCCATACGAAATCCCCATTTTCCTTGATGAAGGGGCGAACAGACCCATTTTGGTCCCATCGTTGAGGACCTTTCCTCACCCACATGCCCGCTCTCGGAAGCCAGCCCCTGTTAACCATCTGTTAACCTTGCCGCTGGCTTTGACGGTCAATGTGGTACAACCACCACAGAACTGGCCTGCATAGGCCTGCCAACACTTGAGAGTACATCGTGTCATCTCTTTTCGGTCTCGAAGCGTCTCGGGCAGTCCAATTTGCGATTGCATTCGCGATCATTCTGATCCTGCTCGTGCTCTTCGGTGTAGTCTTCCGCAAGCTGACAGGCGCCCGCCTCATGATGCCGGGCAGCGATCGCGGTCGCAGCAGCCGTCAACCGCGCCTCGGCATCGTCGACGTCTATGATCTCGACCGGCAACGGCAACTTCTTCTTCTCCGTCGCGACAACGTCGAGCACCTTCTGCTCATCGGCGGTCCCAACGATGTGGTGATCGAGACCAACATCGTTCGCGTTGCTGGCGCCCGCATTCCCGCCCCGTCCAACGATACGGGTGTCGAACGTTTCGAGCCGACCCTGGATCAGCCTCCCCGTGCTCCGCAGGTCGAAGCCACTGGTCGCCCATCCATCGAGAGCCAGCTCGCGGCTCAGCTCGGCGCCTTCGTGCGGCGCCCCTCGGAAGAGTCCGATATCGACGAGGAGCTCTCCCCAGTCGCCACGGTGAGCGCCCCGGTCCCGGCTCACCCGGAGCCCGTGCTCAAGCCTGACGCCGTTGCGGTCTCGGCCGCTCCCGCCATCCAGGGCCTGCGCGCCGAGGCACGGACATCCTCTTTCCAGAATGTTCCCCAGAGCACTCCATCCGCGCCCGCACCGACTATGGATCGCCCGGAGCCGCGTCCGACCTTTTCGCCGCCGCCGTTCCAATCCCGTGCCACACCGGTTCCGCCTGCCCCTCCGGCGCGGCCGGAACCGGTCCGGGAGCCTGAGCCGGCCCCGGTAGAACAGCCGACCCCGCCTCAGCGCTCGACCCCCGATGCGGGCCTGCTGTCGAATATGGCCAAACAGCTCGAAGAGGCGCTGAAGCGTCCTGCAAGCCCCGTGCCTCCTCCGGTCTCCCCTGTCGCTCCGGTGCCGGTCGCGGCTCCGATAGAGCCTGAGGACATTAGGGATGAGGAAGAGCTCCCCGAGCCAACTTCAGCCGATGCGGACCATGTCGCTGCTCATGACGAACAGCAGGACGAGGAGGATCTCACTGAGGAGCCGGAAGCTACTCCTCCGGTCAAGCCTGCCCCGGCTCCGGAGCCGCTCCGCCCGGTGCCGCCTCCCCCGCCGGTGACGGCGCCTCTGCCGCCCCAGGCCAAGGAAGCGCCTGCGGCAGCCCAGAAGCCGACAGACCCGTTCTCCGTCGAGGATATCGAGGCGGAATTTGCCCGCCTTCTCGGGCGCCCGCTCGATCCGACCAAGAAGGGCTGAGGCCCCTAGGACACGTCAAAGTGAAAACAAAAAGGGCTCCGCAAGCGGAGCCCTTTTAATTTAGTGGCGGAGGATCTCAGTCGTCCCGGTAGACCCGCTCGTTTCTCTCGTGGCGCTCCTGCGCCTCGAGAGAAAGCGTTGCGATGGGGCGAGCCTCCAGGCGCTTGAGGGAGATCGGATCGCCGGTCTCCTCGCAGTAGCCGTAGCTGCCGTCCTCGATCCGCGCGAGCGCGGCATCGATCTTGGCAATGAGCTTGCGCTGGCGATCCCTGGCGCGAAGCTCAATGGCGCGATCCGTTTCCGAGGAAGCGCGATCCGCAAGGTCAGGATGATTCTCGTTCTCGCTCTGCAAGGTGGCGAGAGTTTCCTGAGCCTCTTTGAGGATGTCGTGCTTCCACCGGATCAGCTTGCGCCTGAAATACTCCCTTTGCCGTTCATTCATGAAGGGCTCGTCTTCTGTCGGACGATAACCCTCATCAATCACGATATCTGTCATGTTCAGCCGTTCTTCCCCGATGAACCGTGGCGCCCCTATATAGGCAAGCAGGGTCGGCGACAACGAGATTAAGCGTCATCGATTTGTCTAAGTGGCCAGGGCACCTCTTATGAGCTCTGGAAAAGCCGGCTAAGAACGATTTGCCGCACCTCTTAAGAGGCCGCTGCTTCGGCTCGGCTGATCAGTTCGCCGGCCACGTCGCCGATCTTCGGCATCTCCTCGCGGATGAAGGGGAGCGGCCGGCAGACGGCGATGGCCGCGAGGCCGAAGCGGGCGGTCATGAGCCCATTCAGGACCCCCTCCCCGAGCTTGGCCGAGATTCGCGCCGCGAGACCCAATCCAAGAACCTGCTGCATGAGGCTGTCGCCTACGGCCACGCCTCCCGTCACTGCGAGATGGTTGAAGGCAGCCTTCGCCAGTCGCAGGAATCCGAACAGGCCGGGCCGTCCGCCATAGATTCGCGAGAGCGTTCGCAGGAGCCGTACCGCCACGAAGATCACGAAGGCCACGTCGACGATGGCCCGCGGACTCACTGCCGTAACGAGGGAAACCTGCTTCGCCGCACCGGCGATCGCCCGCTTGGCCTGGATATCGAGCGGGGCGAGAAGCTCACGCTCTGCAATGGCGAGACGGTCGTCCGCATCGATGATCTCGTCGGTCAGCCCGCGCAGGCGTGCGCTCCCTTGAGCCGCCGAGGCCCGGCCTCCGTAAAGGCTGAGGAGATCGGACACGATACCCTTGGCGGCCTTGTGGTCCTTCACCGCAAGTGCATCGACGGCCGCCTCGCGCAGGTGCTCGATCTTCTGCTCACGCCAGATCCCTGCTGCTTCCCGCCCGACGATGGCGAGAAAAGCCAGGACGGCGAGGACGGCGAGCGCCAACGCCACCCAGCCGAGCCAGGGCGCGATGGCATAGAGATCGACGATCAGGTTCTCGACCGCGAGCCCGAGCCCCAGCAGAAGCAGGCCCGACAGCGCGGAGAGCAGGATGGCGAGCCAGGGCGCGCGGCGCTTCTCGCCCATGGGTACCATAACGCCGTCAGCGGCCTCGATGGCATCGAAGGGCTCCTCCGTCACCTGCACGGCGCCGGCCGTGACGTTCGGATCGTCGAGTCGATAGGCGCGAGGTTGGCGGCTCATGCGAAGCGATCCCCCAGCAGGAATTCAAGGGCCCGGTCGAGGCGGATATGGGGCATCTTGGCCATGCGGCCCGCCGCGTCGACCGGTAGTTTCGGCGGACGGAAGCGTGGGAACCGGAAGGAGCCTGGCGGAATGGCACCCTGGAACACGGCCTCCGGCGTCTCCGGCAGCTCGCCCGGGAAGATCGCGGCCTCCGTCTCGCCGTCGAAGATCTCGTCCCCGACCCGCTCACCTGCCTCGGGAACGCCCGCGACCGCGCGCAGGGTTTCGCGGCCCTCACGGATGGTCGTCTCGCGGGTGGCCCGCACCGAGGCGAGCGCCACCGTCCCGACCCTGGCCCCGGCCGCCTCGGTCCGGCGCGAGGCGCGATTCACGAGGAGGCGCAGGATTGCGTCGAGCCGGTCGTGGTCGGTGTGATGGATGTGATCGGCCTTCGTCGCCGCGAACAGGACCCGGTCGGCGCGAGGAGAGAAAAGGCGCGACAGGAGCGTATTGCGGCCGATCCGGAAGGCCATGAGCACCTGATCGAGCGCCTCCTCCAATTCGGCAAGCGCCACCGGCCCGGCGTCGATGGCAGCCAGCACGTCAACGAGGACGATCTGGCGGTCGATGCGCTGAAAATGATCACGGAAGAACGGCCGGACCACATGGGTCTTATAGGCTTCGAACCGGCGTTCCATGAGCGCCGCGAAACTCCCCAGAGCGATGGGCTGTCCACGCGGAAGATCGAGAGGCGCGAAGGTCAGCGCTGGCGAGCCTGCAAGATCGCCCGGCATGAGAAAGCGGCCCGGCGGCGTGGTCGCAACAGCCTCGGAACCGGCGCGCAGGGCGGTGAGATAACCCTTGAAGGCCTCGCTTGCTCTCAACGCGAGCATCTCGTCGGAAGCGCCTGCAGCATCAAGGGTTTTCAAGGTCTCATGCCAGGGCCCCGCAGCGACAACCTGGTCGCGCTTGCGGCTCGCCTCGATGGTCTGGCGGGACCATTCAGCGTAACCGGCATCGAGGAGTGCAAGATCAAGCAGCCATTCGCCGGGATAATCGACGATGTCGAGGGCGAGCGAGGCCGGCCCCGTGCGCCAGCCGGATTTGCGCTCATATTCAACATCCACCCGCAACTCGCTGATCCTGTTGGTGGATTGCGGCCAGCGGCGGCTCTCCGTGAGCGCCGCCATGTGTTCCTCATAGGGAAAGCGCGGCACCGCATCGTCGGGCTGATGTGCCAGATGGGCACGCCGGATCCGCCCCTCGGCGGAGGCGCGGAAGGCAGGCAGGTTCGTGCCGCGCGTGAGATGATGCACGAGAGCCGTGGTGAAGACAGTCTTGCCGGAGCGGGCAAGCCCCGTGACGCCAAGGCGGAGGGAGGGCTGGATCAGCTGGCCGGAGACCTCCCAGAGCGATTGCGCAGCGGACCCGGCGCGGGAGGCAAGATCGGTGATGACGGACACGAAGATGAACCTAATGCTCTCAAGCCAAGCTTGAAGGTGGGGCTTGAAGTCCTAACCTGCAAGGCAGCTTCAACGCTCTATGCTCTGCGCCGGCACCTGAGATAGGTCCGCCTTCCTCTCTTCAGCCTTCACGCCGTCCTTCAATCTTGCGGCGGCCCGCTCGATGGCTTGCTCCACCAGATCGGGGCTGGCGCGCAGAGCCCCCAGCTCGAAGGCCGACATCGCCAGCATCACATGGGTCAGGTTCGGCTGCGGCGCGCCATCCTGGGCAAAAAGCTTGAGGTCGTCGCTCGGACTTAATCCCAAACCTTCGACCATCCGGCTCGCATAATTGCGGTGGCGCTGTTCCTCGGAGGGGCAGGCCGCAGCGACCTGCACCTTCGGGGCAGGCTTCGGCGTCGCCGAGGCAGCACTCATCGATTTGCTGCGAGCGACGATCGGCGGCCGGGATGGCCTTAAGGGTTTCGGCTTCTCGCCCATGCCCTCGGCAATGCTGGGCACGCGATATTGCGGCGTCTTCGGCTTCATCGGGATCACCATGGAGACCCGACCGGGCTTGCCGCCTGCGCTGGCTTTGGCCGTATAGCGAACCGCCCCGCCCTTCTTCCTGCGAGAAGCGAGATATTGCGCCCGCACGGTGCCGCCGATGCCCCTCACCGCCAGCACCGCAATACCGCCGATTCCTGTCGCGACATTGCATTCGGCCGGCGCCCAGCGGCGGACGATGTCGAGGGCGGATTTGCGGTTGAATTCCAGATAATAGCGCCGCAGCAGGATGGCTGCCGCATCCGCTCCGTGATCGGCGGAGGCGAAGCCCACATGGCCCTCGTTGTCGGTGGCCAGTTCACCGTTCCAGCGGGCGCTCTTGATACACCAGTAGTTATTGAGCTTCACGCAGCGAGTCACGAAGGGGCGCTCGGCCTTCAGCAATGCCGCCAGCACCACGACCGGTTTCGGCTCGAGCGCATCCATGGCCTCCCGGCGCCAGTTGCTGACCTCGCGGGTGTCGGGCTGGTACTGCACGGCGAGGGTCCGTGCTTCCTGTTCCGGCTGCGGGAGGTTGTTGTCCGCGACGCGGGTGTCACCGGGGAGAAGTGCACGGGCAGCAAGAGCGAGCGCGAGAAACGTCTGAGGCATCATGATAAGGATCAGCCCCGCTTTGGCCGGAAACTATCGAGAAGGTTTCAGGCAGAACGATGGTAGGGCTGATCGGTTCAGACTCAACGCCTGATGCCTGGCTCTCTTACAGGATTTGAAGTCTGTTGCTCGGACCGTTCAATGGACCGCCACGAATCGCTCACACGCTATCACACCGCAGGAAGCCATGGCCGCCCCTCCTTCAATTCGACTTCTGCACCCGACTGACGCGCAGGCTTATCAAGATCTGAGGCTGGAGGCGCTGCATGGTAGCCCGGAAGCCTTCGGTTCCAGCTATGAGGAAGAGGCGCCGCTCCCGCTCGAGACAATCAAGGCCCGCATTCCATCCGCCGGCCCGAATGCGATCTTCGGCGCCTTCGCAGATGAAGCTCTCGTCGGCATGGCGGGCTTTGCCGTCTATGAGCGGGTGAAGGCTCGGCACAAGGGCTTGATGTGGGGTGTCTTCGTACGGCCGGAATGGCGGAAGCAGCGCGTCGGGAAGGCCCTGGTCCAGCGTGTGATCGGTCACGCCGCCCGGCATGTGATCATGCTCGAAGCGGCTGTCGGCATCACGAACGAGAGCGCCCGGCGCACTTATCACGGCCTCGACTTCAAGCCTTACGGCATCGAGCGCAAGGCGATCCGGGTGGGCGATCAGTTCTATGATGAGGAATTGTTGTACCTGGATCTTCCGGGCGCCTAATCGTCCTCGCCGTTCCCGAGCGATTTCGGCGTCACGAAGCGCTCGAGTCTTCCGGATTTGTGCGCAATATCGGACCAATCGCCCAACGCGAAGTCGATCACGGCGAGACCGGCGGTCGGGTATTTCTGGCCGAGCCGCAAGATCCCATCCATATCGCCCTCCCCGATGAGAAGTTTCGCGAGTTCCTCGAAGCCCGGATTGTGACCGATCATCAGAAGGGTGCGGATCCCAGGTTCCACCTCGCGCAGAACCTGCATGAGCCTGCCGACCGGAGCTTCGTAGATCCGCCCGTCCCGGCGCGCCTCGATTTCGCCAAGGAAAGGCTGGACCCGTTCCCAGGTCTCCTGCGTCCGCCGGGCTGGCGAGACGACGACGAGATCGGGCTCGAGCCGCTCACTCTTCAGGTAATTCCCTATCACGAGGGAAGCCTCCTGCCCCCGTTTGGCAAGAGGCCGGTCGAGATCGAGGGTCCCGGATGGCCAGGCGGACTTGGCATGACGGAGGAGAATGAGACGGAGCATCAGCGACCTTCCCTCCTGGCGATGAAGGCCAGCTTCTCGAAGAGGCTCACATCCTGCTCGTTCTTCAACAGCGCCCCATGGAGCGGCGGAATGAGCTTGCGGGTGTCGCGCTCGCGCAGTCGCTCTGGGCCGATATCCTCGGAGAGCAGGAGCTTGAGCCAGTCGAGCAGTTCCGAGGTAGAGGGCTTCTTGCGCAGGCCCGGCACGTCCCGCACTTCGAAGAAGATTTTCAGGGCCTCCTCGACCAGACGATGCTTGATGCCGGGATAATGCACCTCGACGATCCGGGCCATGGTCTCGGCATCCGGGAACTTGATGTAGTGGAAGAAGCAGCGGCGCAGGAACGCGTCCGGCAGCTCCTTCTCGTTGTTGGAGGTGATGATGACGATGGGGCGCTGCTTGGCCTTGATCGTCTCGGCCGTTTCGTAGACGAAGAACTCCATGCGGTCGAGTTCGAGAAGGAGGTCGTTGGGAAACTCGATATCGGCCTTGTCGATCTCGTCGATCAGCAGCACGGGCCGGGTCTCGGATGCAAAGGCCTCCCATAGC
The DNA here is from genome assembly GCF_055792825.1 of Microvirga sp. GN3. Taxonomy (NCBI): domain Bacteria; kingdom Pseudomonadati; phylum Pseudomonadota; class Alphaproteobacteria; order Hyphomicrobiales; family Methylobacteriaceae; genus Microvirga; species Microvirga sp. GN3. The sequence goes on along the minus strand of NZ_JBVVAK010000001.1, from coordinate 213,017 downwards.
TTGCCGTGTTTGATGTAGTTGCGGATGTCCGAGACCCGGGGATCGCCGAGCTGGCTGTCGCGCAGGCGCGAGACCGCATCGTATTCATAAAGCCCCTGCTGGGCCTTGGTGGTCGACTTGATGTGCCAGGTCAGGAGCGGGGCGTTCAGACTCTTGGCGATCTCCTCCGCCAGAACCGACTTGCCCGTGCCGGGCTCGCCCTTCACCAGGAGCGGGCGCTCCAGAGTGATGGCGGCATTGACCGCTACCGTCAGGTCCTCGGTCGCCACATACGATTCAGTTCCGGCAAAACGCGCCATTCTCACCATTCCTCGAATTCATCCAGACCCTAAGTCGTGTCCCCGCCTTTCGGCAATCGCCTTCATAAGGTAAGCCCATGACAAACAATCCGGAGGACGATGACCTATGGCTTACAACCGCTATCACAAGGACCGCATCGGCAATCACAAGCTGAAGCCCGAGACCCTGATGCTGGGCTACGGCTACGATCCGACCCTGTCGGAAGGCGCCGTGAAGCCCCCGGTCTTCCTGACCTCGACCTTCGTGTTCAACAGCGCCGAGCACGGCAAGGAATTCTTCGATTACGTGGCAGGCCGCCGTGAGCCGCCTAAGGGAGAGGCTGCGGGGCTCGTCTATTCCCGCTTCAATCACCCCAATTCCGAGATCGTCGAGGACCGGCTTGCCATCTTCGAGGAAGCGGAAGCCGGCCTTCTCTTTTCCTCCGGCATGTCGGCCATCGCGACGACGATCCTGGCCTTCGCCCGGCCCGGAGACGTGATTCTCCACTCGCAGCCCCTTTACGGGGGCACGGAGACCCTGATCGCCAAGACGCTCGCCAACATGAACATCGGCGCCGTGGGCTTCGGCGACGGCGTGGACGAGGCCGGTATCCGGGCGGCCGCGAAGGAAGCCCAAGCCAAGGGCCGCGTCTCGGTCATCATGATCGAAACGCCCTCCAACCCGCTCAACACCCTGGTAGATATCGCCCTGATCAAGAGGATCGCGGACGAAATCGGAGCGGCCCAGGGCCATCGCCCGGTCATCGTCTGCGACAACACCCTGCTCGGCCCCCTCTTCCAGAAGCCGCTCAAGGACGGCGCCGACATCTCGGTCTATTCGCTGACGAAATATGTCGGCGGCCATTCGGACCTGATCGCCGGCGCGGCGCTCGGCTCCAAGGAGCTGATGAAGACGGTGCGCCTGCTGCGCTCGGCCATCGGCACGCAGCTCGATCCCCATTCCTGCTGGATGCTCGGCCGCTCGCTCGAAACGCTGGCGCTACGCATGAACGCGGCCAATCGCAACGCGGAAATCGTGGCGCAATTCCTCCACGAGCATCCGAGCATCGTGAAAGTGCACCACCTCGCCTATCTGCCGGAAGGCTCGCGGGCGAAGGAGGTTTACGACGCTCAATCCGACGCCCCCGGCTCTACCTTCTCCTTCGACGTGAAGGGCGGCGAGGCCGAGGCCTTCCGGGTGCTCAATGCGCTGCAGGTGTTCAAGCTGGCGGTGAGCCTGGGCGGCACCGAGTCGCTGATCTCGCATCCGGCCTCCACCACCCATTCGGGCGTGCCCAAAGCCACCCGCGACCGCCTCGGCGTCTCCGACGCCACGATCCGCGTCTCCATCGGCATCGAGCACCCGGATGATCTGGTGGCAGATCTGGCACAGGCGCTGGCGACGTTGGGGTAAGCTAGTTCGTCATCCCGAGGCTGCGCAGCAGAACCCGGGATCGCAAGACGAGAATGGCGCCTTATCCTGATAACGATCCCGGATCGGCTTCGCCGTCCGGGATGACGCGTATGGAGGTCTCGCAGCGGCACCCATGCGTTCTTGTCGCGCCCGCCATTCCGCCTTGCGCGGAATTAACCCCTTGCGCACTTCCTCCCGGTAGAACGACAATACTTTCAACCGGAAGGAAGCAATGGCCGCTGCGATAGACCTGCAGTCCTATCAGGAACCCATTCTTTTTCTGGCAACGGCAGGCATCGTCGTCCCCCTGTTCCACCGGCTCAAGATCAGCCCGGTTCTGGGGTTTCTGGCGGCCGGTGCGTTGCTGGGACCCTATGGGCTTGGGCGATTGGTTCCGGCTTACCCTTGGGTCAACTGGGTCACCTTCACCAATCCGGAGGGCACCTCGCGCCTGGCCGAGTTCGGCGTGGTCTTCCTGCTGTTCACCATCGGCATCGAGCTGTCATGGCAACGCCTTCGCACCCTGCGGCGCCTCGTCTTCGGGTTCGGCTCCCTGCAGGTCTTTCTGGGCGCCTTCATTCTCGGTCTGGCGTTCTACGCGTTCAAAACCGTGAATACGATCACGGCCGCGACCATCGTCGGCCTGGCCCTTGCTCTGTCGTCCACCGCCATCGTGATCCCGGTCCTGGCGGAGCAGAAGCGTCTCAACACGGCAGCCGGACGCGCCAGTTTCTCGGCCCTGCTGTTCCAGGACCTGCTCGTGGCGCCGATCCTGTTCGCCATCGCTGTGCTCGACACGAGCAAGCCCGAGGTGACGCTGTCGTCCTTTGCAGTCCTGCTCCTTCAGGCAGTCATCGCGCTGGCTCTGATCGTCGGCCTCGGCCGCATCATCCTTCGACCCTTCTTTCAGCTCGTCTCAGCCACGAAAAGTCCCGAGCTTTTCATGGCGGCCTGCCTGCTCGTCGTGATGGTGACCAGCGTGATCGCAGCCGTCAGCGGCCTATCGATGGCGCTCGGCGCCTTCATCGCCGGCATCCTTCTGTCCGAGACGGAGTACCGACGTGCCGTCGACGTGACGATCCAGCCCTTCAAGGGATTGCTTTTGGGCGTGTTCTTCGTGTCAGTCGGCATGAGCCTCGACCTGTTCCGCTTCCTTGAAGCGCCACTGCTGATCCTTTCACTCGCGGCCACTGTCGTGATCATCAAAGGAATGACCATCGTCGCGCTCGGACGCCACTTTAGCCTGAATACGGCGGAGGCAGCCGAGACAGGGCTTCTCCTGGGCCCCGGCGGCGAGTTCGCCCTCGTGATCCTGGGCGTCGCGATGATTGCCGGCCTCGTGCCGGGCGGGATCGGCCAGAACCTCCTTCTCGTGACAACCCTCACCATGGTCGCAATCCCGCTCCTGGCCCGCCTAGGGCAGCGCCTGAGCCGTAAGCTCGAAGTGCGCAAATCGCTCGATCCGCTGGCCACCATCGCACCTCCGACAGACGAGGTCGGACGCGTGATCATTGCCGGCTATGGGCGTGTCGGCCAACTCGTCGCGGAGATGCTCGAACGCCACAAGGTACCCTATCTCGCCGTCGACCTGGACCCTGCCCGGGTCGCGACGGAGAGAAAGGCCGGAAAGCCGGTTTATTATGGTGACGGGTCCCACCCGGAGTTCCTGCGGGCCTGCGGCATCGACCGGGCTCTCGCCCTCGTCATTACGCTGGACACCCTCAGCTCCATCGAGGCCGTCGTGTCGGCTGCCCGACAGGAATGTTCCGACCTCACGATCGTGGCTCGGGCCCGCGATGCGCGTCACGCCACCCAGCTCTACGAGCTCGGCGTAGACGATGCGGTGCCGGAAACCATCGAGGCGTCTCTCCAGCTCAGCGAGGCGGTCCTGAGCGATATCGGGGTTCCGATGGGTCTCGTGATCGCATCGATCCACGAGCGGCGGGATGAATTCAGGGAAATTCTCAGGAAAAAGAACCCGAAGCGCGATCCGAGCCGGGTCGTATTTCAGGCGCGTCGGCGTGTCGGCAAGCCGGCTCCTTCGGCGGTAGCCGGACAGGCGACGCAGGTCGATACCTGACCAACTCTCCCCTATTGACCTTCCTAGGGTTTGCCGGACACTGGCGCGATGTTCCTCACCTTCTTCACAGAGCTGCGCGCGGCCAAGGTGCCTGTCTCCTTCCGGGAGTACCTATCTTTGCTGGAGGCGCTTGATCAGGATCTGGCCGACAAGAGCGTCGAGGAATTCTACTATCTCTCCCGCACCTGCCTGGTGAAGGACGAGCGCCATTTCGACAAGTTCGACCAAGTCTTCGCCCATGTGTTCAAGGGCCTTGAGAGCATGGGCCATGCGGTCGACGAGACCGGGATTCCGGAGGAATGGCTACGCAGGCTCGCGGAGCGCTATCTCACGGACGAGGAGAAGAAGCAGATCGAGGCCATGGGCTGGGACAAGCTCTGGGAAAACCTGAAGGAGCGCCTCGAAGAACAGAAGGGCCGCCACCAGGGCGGCAACAAATGGATCGGCACCACCGGTACCTCGCCCTATGGCGCCTACGGCTACAATCCGGAAGGCATCCGCATCGGCCAGGATAAGAACCGCAATTTCCGCGCCGTGAAGGTGTGGGACAAACGCGAATTCAGGGATTTCGACGACAGCGTCGAGCTCGGCGTGCGCAACATGCGCATCGCCCTGCGTCGCCTGCGTCGCTTTGCCCGCACCGGCTCCGCGGAAGAGCTCGACCTCGACGAGACGATCCACGAGACCGCTCACAAAGGCTATCTCGACGTGCGCCTGCGCCCCGAGCGCCGCAATGCCGTGAAGGTGCTGCTTTTTCTCGATGTCGGCGGCTCCATGGACTGGCACATCGAGATTGCCGAGGAACTGTTCTCGGCCGCTCGCCTCGAGTTCAAGCATTTCGAGCACTTCTACTTCCACAACTGCGTCTACGAGAACCTGTGGAAGGAAAACCGCCGCCGCTTCGACGAGGTGATCCCGACCCTCGACGTGATCCGCACCTACCCGTCCGATTATCGTCTGGTCTTCGTCGGCGATGCGTCCATGAGCCCCTATGAAGTCACGCATCCCGGTGGCTCCGTGGAGCACTGGAACGAGGAACCCGGCCAAGCCTGGCTCCGGCGCATCCTCGACCATTTCCCGAAAGCCGTGTGGCTGAACCCGGTGCCGCAGCCGCATTGGGGCTATACCCAATCCATATCCCTGATTAGGCAGCTGTTCGGAGAGCGGATGTATCCGCTCAATCTCGAAGGCATAGACCACGCGATGCGCGAATTGGTGCGGTAGGCACCATCGTTTGCCGAAAAGATGATGCGAAGATAAGAAGCCGCATGACCCAGACCTACACCCACAGCCCCAAGCCCTTCGGCGGGCCGATTTCCTTCACGCTCAAGGATGAGAAACTCACCGTAGATTCCGGCCGCAAGGTGCATGAAGTCCAGCTCGGCGCCGTCAGCACCGTGCGTATGACCTTTGAACCCGGCCGGCTGGCGCAAAAGTCCTTCCGGACGAAAGTGATCATGAAGGACGGCAAATCCTTCACATTCAACTCGCTCGATTGGAAGAGCTTGGTCGAGGCCCAGGAGCTAACGCAGGAATACCGCGCTTTCACCCTAGCCCTCTGCGATGCCATCGCGCGCGCCAATCCGCAGGCGAAGTTCGTGGCCGGAAAGCCCCTAGGGCTCTGGATCCCGACATCCGGGCTTGCCATCGCATCGCTGTTGGCCATGGCCTACCTGATCTGGCAGGCCTTCCAGAGGGGGGCCACGGGCGTCGCCCTGATGGGCGCGCTGTTCGCCATCGTGGGCGTGTGGCAGATCGAACCGATGATCCGCCTCAACAAGCCCCGGCCCTTCCGCGCGGGAGAACTGCCGGCAGAGCTTCTGCCGAAGGCGCCTTGACGTGACATTCCCGGCCGGAGTGTAGCGGAGGAGAAGAAGATCCATGGCGCCGCGCTCGTGAGCGGATCCCCTTCCCAATCCTGCGGACCGCCGGGGATGACACAGTGCACTTCCGCCAACACGGTACTTTCTTCATCGGGATGGCCGGGACAAGCCCGGCCATGACAGGTGAGGAGTGCAACTTAAGCCCGCACCACCAGCACAGAGCACTTGGCGTGGCGCACGATGGTGGCGGCGTTGGAGCCGAGCAGGTAGGTCGCCATGGTCGGCCGGTGTGAACCGACGACGACGAGATCGGCGCCGGTCTTTTCGGCCTCATCCAGCACCTCATTGTAGACCGAACCCAACCGGACCACGGCGGAGACACGCTCGGAGGGAAGCTTCACCTTGGCGGCGAGTTCCGCCAACTTCTTCTCCGCCTCGCCCTGCTGATCCTCGTCGAAGGCCGGCGGCATGAACTCCATATAGGTGACGGGCACGATGGCGCGCACATAGATCAGGCGGAGGGAGCCGGCCGAGATTTTGGCGAGCTCGACCGCCTTATCAATGGCGGACTGAGCCGCTTCCACTTCACCGAGATCGACGGGGACAAGGATCGTCTTGAACATGGCGCTTTCTCCTGATCAGCCTTGGCGGGTGGGAGTGTGAACGACGAGCCCGTCGAGTTCGGGCCGGACGCGGATCTGGCACGAGAGCCGCGAATTGGGACGCACATCATAAGCGAAGTCGAGCATGTCCTCCTCCATCGGCTGAGGCTGGCCCGTCGCGGCCTCCCATTCTTCTGCGACATAGACGTGACAGGTGGCGCAGGAGCAGGCACCGCCGCATTCCGCCTCGATACCTGGAACGCCATTGCGAATGGCGGTTTCCATGACGGTTGCGCCCTCCTCCGCCTCGACGGTGCGGGCAGTCCCTTCGGCATCGATGAACGTAATATTGATCATTGCGGACCTCTGCTTGTCGGCGCATACTTAAGACAGACTGCGCCGGAAGACGAGAGACGGGCGCAATACCTGCCGTCTTTTCGCCGCAATTTCCCCGGTAGAGCAGGTTACTAAGCCGTTAACGACGTTCATAAATGACAGGGGACATCGGGTTTCCTTGTTTCAGATCGGCCGCTAGACTTGCTTGGTAAATGACAGATTACCGTGCGGAAATCCTTGAATGGGGCTCCGTACCGGTTGAAGCCACGCATTCACCTCCTTTTTCAGAGAATGAGGCGGCTTCAACCATCAGCAGTTGCGTCACGAGGGCGGATCATGGCGACCGAGAACAAGAAGATGAAGGACCCGGCCGAGGCAGCCTTGTCGGCTGTCGAGCAGGCGCTCAACCTTGACGAGACATTCGTGATCCACACCCCGGGGCGCGCGGGCAGCAAACCTTATGAAGAGCCCAAGCTGCCGGATATCGACGATCACGACTTCACCAAGGGTCCCTTCGGTCTTGGCTCCGATTCCCTGTCCGCCCAGGCAGACGACCACGACCCCAGGCTCGACGACATGGCCCGTTCCGGCTTCGTCGCGCCCGACCGGAATGCCGTCGCCAACGATGACCGCCAGAATGTCGGCGTGATGCTGCAGGCCCTTCAGATTCGTCCCTCCCGCCGCGCTTACTGGATGGCCGCCCTTGCCTCCCTGCTCTGGCTCGGCGGCGTCGGAGCTCTCGTTTACACGCAGGGCATCACGACTCCCGAGCAATTGCTCACCACCTTCTCGACTTCCCAGCTGGCCCTCGGCGCCGTCGGACTCGTGGCTCCCGTCTTTCTGTTCTTCATCGCCGCGATGATGACCGTTCGCTCGCAGGAGATGAAGATGGTAGCCCGGGCGGTCGGCGAAGTCGCCGTGCGTCTGGCTCAACCGGAAAACTTCTCTACCGATGCGGTTCTCTCCGTCTCGCAGGCCGTGCGCCGTGAGGTGGCTGCCGTCGGCGATGGCGTCGAGCGTGCCCTGGCCCGTGCCGGCGAGCTTGAGACGCTCGTGCGCAGCGAGATCTCCACGCTGGAGCGTGCCTATTCCGACAACGAAATCCGCATCCGCTCGCTCATCGATGAGTTGGTGGCGCAGCGCGAGGCTATCGTGTCGAATGCGGAGCGCGTGCGCGGTTCCATCACTGGCGTGCACCAGAACCTGATCCAGGATCTCGACGGCGCCAGCGAGCGTGTCGTGTCCGCTGTCAGTGGCGCAGGCGACAAGGTCACCGCCTCGCTCGAAAAGCAGGGCGATCACATCACGCAAGCTCTCGGCCGCGCCGGCGAGCGCGTCGTCGAGGAGATGGCGAGCCGCGGCGTCGAGCTGGTCGAGCGCCTCTCGGGCTCCAGCGAAGAGATCAAGAACGGCATCTCGGAGGTGGGCACCACCATTACGAGCACCCTCGAGAGCAAGGCGCAGGACATCACCGGCGCGTTCGAGCGCACCGGCGACCTGCTGACCCGTCACCTGCAGGACGGCGCAAGCCAGGTCACCCGCACACTTGCCGAGACCGGTCGCGGTGTGATCGATGCTCTCGCCGAGCAGGGCAACGACGTGCGCGAGGCCTTCGAGCAGACTGCGCGCAGCCTGGAAGACAGCTTCACGCAGCGCGGAGCCGAGATCACCGAGAAGCTGGCGGCCACCGGCGGCGTGATTGCCGACGACATTTCCGCCCGCACCGCGGAGATGCGCGATCAGATCGCCGCGGCAGGCACCGCCGTGAGCGAAGAGATCACGACCCGCGGCACACAGGTACGCGAGCAGCTCTCCACCACTGGCGCTACGCTCGTTCAGGAGCTCACCGCCAGCAGCAGCGGCCTGCGCGAGGAATTCGCCCTCACCGCCGGCTCTCTCATCGAGGAGTTGTCGACGCGCGGCACGAGCCTGCGCGAGCAGCTCGCGACCACCGGAACGGGCGTCGTCGACGAGATTGTTCTGCGCGGCAACGAATTCCGCGAGCGTCTTGCAACGACAGCCGCCGATGTTACCCGCGAGATAAGCGAGCGCGGCGGCGAAGTGCGCGAGCAGCTCGAAGGCGCCGTGCGTCTTGCCGACGAATCCATCGGCAACCGTGTCGAAGACCTTGCGAACCGCCTCGAGACCGCAAGCCAGCGCGTCAGTGAATCCGTCACCGTCCAGGGCCTGGCCCTGGAGACCAGCCTCGCTCAGGCCGGCGAGCGCGTCTCGACACTCATGGGCAGCCAAATCGAGGAATTCCGCACCGCCTTCGAAACGCGCGGAAAGGATTTCTCCGAGACCCTCTCCCTCCATACCGACGAAGCGCAGACCCGTCTGGCCACCACCGCCAAAGACATCGTTCTTGCCATCGCGGCCCAGGGATCGCGCGTCAACGAGGTGCTCAACCGGACGGCGGAAACCCTGTCCACAACGGTCGATACCCGCAGCCGTGAGATGGAAGAGACCCTCGGATCCCGCCTGACCGCTTTCGAAGGCGTCATGGCCCGCGGCGGCGAGATGGCCGAGCGCATGTCCCGCGACGTGGGCAACCTGACCGAGACGATCAGCAGTCGCGTCGAGGAGATGGACCGCCTCATCTCCGTCCAGGGTCGCACCGTGGCCGAGTCCTTTGCCGAGCGTGCGCGCGAGGCGACCACCGCCATCGAAACCCGGCTCGCCGCTCTCGAGGAGCACGCTTCTCGTCGCAGCTTGGAGATCACGGGCAACTTCGACACCATCGTCGAGCGCGTCGACAGCGTTCTCGGCGCCCGGTCCACGGCCCTCAACGAGGCTTTGGTCATACGCACCGGCGAGATGGCCCGCGTCATGGCCGAGGGCGGACGCGACGTGGCGACCGCGCTTCAAGTGCGTGTGGACGAGATCAGTCAGGCGATCACCGCCAAGACCAATGCGATTGCCGATACCCTGTCCTCCAGGGCCGAGCAGATCGGTGAGTCGCTCGATGGCCGCATCGCCTCGATCAACGAGGTTCTCGGCAGCCGTGCCGACAGAATCACGGAAACCCTCGGCACCCGTGCGTTCGAGATCAACCAGACCCTGGGAACTCGCGCGGAAGAGATTGCCAACGCTCTCAACCAGAGCGTGACGATGCTCGAAGACCGGGTCGTCAACCGCCTGAGCGGCGTGGCCGAAACCATCGACGAGCGCGGACAGGCCGTCCTCAGCTCGCTCACCGGCCGCGTCGGCGAGATTCGCTCGATCTTCGACACCGAAGGCGCGTCCCTCGTCGAGAACCTGGGCAACCGGGGCGACGTCATCGGCCGCGAAGTTGCCGCCATCAGCGAGACGACCCTGCGCAACCTTGAAGAGCGCAGCAGTACCCTGCTCTCCTCTCTCCAGGAGCGCACCATGGAGCTGACCGCCTCCTACATGCAGTCGACCGAGGCCATGCGCAGTGCCATCGACGACGGCACGCAGCAGACTGTCGAAACCCTCACCGGCGCCAACGAGCGTCTGCGCGGCGAACTCACCGACGTTCTCGGCCGCCTGCAGGATGCCAATCGTCTGCTCCAGCAAGTTGCGGCCTCGGCCAGCAGCAATCTCGGCGCCGTCGAGGATGGGTTGGCCGGACGTGTCCAGCACATCGAGTCGCTCCTGTCCGAGATCGCCACGCAGACCGGCCGTGCTTCCGATCAGGTTGCCGATCAGGTCGATGCCCTGCGCAGCGTGTCCTCCGGCGCTATCCAGCAGGCGCTGGAACTGGCCCAGAGCCTTGAGGAGCGTGGCCGTACGCTCACCGACACCACCGGCGAGCAGATGCGTACCCTTACCGAGGCTGCAAACGCACTGGAGCGCGTCGAGGCTCGCATGGGCGAGGCCCTCTCCAGCCGCCAGCAGGCCCTGGACGAACTTCTTGGCCGGATCAACGATCGTTCGCAGGATCTGGTGTCCGTCACCCGCTCCTTCACGACTCTGCTGGAAGGTTCGCTCGAAAGCGCCGACGCCAAGGCACGCCAGCTCGGCTCCGTCCTCGCCGCTGCCGCGCAGACCACGACGAATGCCATCGGCGAGCAGTTCGAGCGCATCCGTGCCACCACGGGCGAGGAAAGCGCACGCACAGCCGCCGCCCTGCGCACCAACTACGAGCAGGCCGCGGCCGAAATGACCGAGGCGCTCAGCAATGCCACCGCGAAATTCCGAGACACGATGGGCGAACTGCGCGGCATGACGGGCCAGATCCAGCGCGAGCTGGAAGCCACCCACGCTGAACTCCGCCGCGGCGTCGTCGAGCTGCCGCAGGAAACGCAGGAAGCGAGCGCCAATATGCGCCGCGTCGTCGCCGACCAGATCAAGGCTCTCAACGAGCTGTCCGCACTGGTCTCGCGCTCCAACCGTCTGGTCGATGCCGCTCCGGCCGCCCAGCCGCGCAAGGCCGCAGTCAACGAGACTCCGGTCGCCGCCACCATGGCTGCTGTTGCAGCCGCGGTCGAGCAGCGGATCGCGCAGACTCCGGCCCCCACCCCTGCTCCGACGGTCGCTCGTCAGGCCGAGCCCAAGCCTGCGCCCGCTCCGGCCCCAGCGCCCACCCCGACGCCCGCTCGCCAGGCTCAACCCGCTGTGGAGCGTCCGGCTCCCCGTCGGGAGGAGGCTCCCCGCGATGCCGGGACTCGTGGCGGCTGGCTGTCGGATCTCCTGAATCGCGCCTCCCGGGACGAGAATGTGGAGCCGACCCGCACGCCGGCCCGCACCGACCGCGCTCGCACCAACAGCCTCGAATCCCTGGATTCGATCTCGGTCGATATCGCCCGCATGATCGACCATGACGCGGCCGTCGAGTTGTGGGACCGCTACCGCCGCGGCGAGAGCAACGTGTTCACCCGTCGCCTCTACACGCTGCAGGGTCAGCAGACCTTCGACGAGATCCGTCGCAAGTACCGCCGCGACGAGGAGTTCCGGCAGACCGTAGATCGTTATGTGGAAGAGTTCGAGCGCCTGCTTGCCGAAGTCTCCCGCGACGATCGCGACTCCATGATGACGAAGACCTACCTCACGTCGGAAACCGGCAAGGTCTACACCATGCTGGCCCACGCGAGCGGCCGGTTCGACTGAGGCGGCAGAGCTTCAACTAAAACATGAAAGCGCGGCTGCCAGGCCGCGTTTTTTGTTGGGGAGCCGGCCTGACAGAAGAGTGTCATTCCCGGCCGGAGCGTCAGCGGAGGGGAAGGGAATCCACCTACAGGCTAAGCATTTGGATCCCCTTCCCTCGCTGTGCTCGCCGGGGATGACACTCTCCGTCATCATGGCCGGCCACGTCCCGGCTATCTTGATCGGAAAAGCGAGACGCCTCGATCAATCGGGATCATCGGCACAAGGCCGGTGATGACGAGGCTTTGGCGCTCAAAATCGGGGTGGCCTTAAAAGACGCCTCAAGCCGGCGGTCGTGTCTCGCCCATGGCGGTGCTCGGGTCGTCCCGCCGTGGCAGATGGCTTCCGCTCACCCAGCGCACGATGTCGAGCATGACCACTGACAGGGCCTCGTCGAGGGCGCGGGCTGCGTTCGGCGCATCGACGGCGCTGGCGGGAACGCTGGCGCGGAAGATGCGGCCGTTGACGATGCGGCCGTTCTGATCGCTGACAATCTTCACGGAGATTTCGGCCACCGCCTCGTTGTCCGGTGTCGCGATCTCGAACCGGCGCAGCTCGGAAATGAGCTGAACATCAGCTACGGTACCGCTGCTCGGCCGGGAGACGCCCCGGAGCTGGGAGGCATTTTCGAAAGTGTTGATCAGGCGAGTCTGGATCAGGCGGGGCAGATTGTCGGCCCACTGCCCCCCTCCGATGAACGACACGGAACCGCTGGCATCCTTCACCAGGATCTGCTGGGTCGAGAGCGGCTGCAGCGCCGCAGGCTCGTTGACCAGCACCTGAACACCGGAAGCCCCCCGGATCCGGGACGTGGGTGCCGAGAGATCATAAGTCGCCGGTGCGGGACCTGACGAGCAGGCGCCGGTCAAGGCGGCCAGAACCAGCACCGGGGCAAAGCGCCAGAGCAGGCAGGCTCGGTCAGTCAGGGAGGGCAACACGGAGGGTCCACGCATACTGGTTACTTAACGGCGTCCACTATACTCGGGGAGGTTTGGACGGCCACCGAAAAGAAACTGCTGTGGATTACGCTCAATGCTGCGAACCGCGCGACTGATATCGCCCAGCGTCCTACGCCCTTCCACGGCCAGAGCCTCGTATTCCCGCAATCCCGATTCCGTGAACCGGTTGACACCGCTCAGAACGCCCTCGGTCCTGGTATTGAGATCATTGGCGAGTTCGCGAACGGCCACAGCTGCCTCGCGAATCTCGTCAAAAGCACTTTTGCCTGCCTCGCCGGAAGCCGAGCCGAGGAATTTCTCGGCACTCGCCAGTACTCCGTCGATCTTATCGGCGGATTTGTTGAGCTTTTCGGTGATCGAACGTGCTTCCTGGATGGCCTTGTCGATGTCCGGGCTGCGCTGGCTCAGGGTCTGAGTGAAGGTATCTACATTGTCGACCGTCCGGCCGATTTTGGCCGGATCGATAGCCTTGGTGATCTCTGCAATCTCGGCCACCGCCGAATCGAGCTTCGGCGCCGTCTCGTTCAACCGGTCGATCAGGCTCGCCGCATCCTTCAGCGCGTCGCTCACGACCTGCCGGTTTTCGCCAAGTGCCGCTGTGAAGTTGTCGACGTTCTCGACGATGCGGGCGACCCGCTGGCGGTCGACGGAACGCACCACCTCATCGACGTTGGTCGCCAGGGTCTCGAGCTTCTCGGCCAGCGGGCCCACTTTTTCGGCCGCCTGTCCGATCTGGGCCAGGAAGCGGTCGATGCCCTCTGCGTTCTCGCCCAGGGCCTGGGAGAAGCGCTCCACGTTCTGGATCGTACGGTTGATGGAGCCTTCGTTGTCGGTGATGACCCGACTGACGCGCTCCAACACGTCGTCGGCCCGCCGGGCGATGTTGCGCGCGGTCTCGATAAGGTCCTGGAAGTCGGAGCGGTCGGCAAAGATCGTCGGCATGGGCTGGCCCGGACCGGCCACCAGCGGCGGGGCACCCGGCTCACCGCCCGACAGGCCGACATTCGCCACGCCGGTCAGGCCCTGGTATTCCAGACGGGCGCGCGTATCGGAACGGATGGGCGTATTGCTGTTGACGGTGGCGATGGCGACCACGCGGCGGGGATCTTCCGGGAGGAGGTCGAGGCTTGATACCTCGCCGACGCGCAGTCCATTGAAAGACACACTCGACCCCTGGGAAAGCCCCGAAACCGAGCCGGAAAACACGATGCGGATGGTCTGGCGCGCCTGTCCCCGCTCACCCCCGGAAAACCAGTAGACGAAGCCGAAGGCGGCCGCGATCACCGCCAGGGTGAATAGGCCGATCAAGGCATAGTTTGCGCGCGTTTCCATCGTTACCCTTACGCGCCGCCGGCCATGACCGCGCGTGCCCGTTTCCCATGAAAATAAGAGCGAAGCCACGGGTGATCCGATTCCAGCATCACCTCGATGGGACCCTCCGCGAGAATTTTTCCCTCGCCCAGAGCCGCTATGCGGTCGCAGACCGAATAGAGGCTGTCCAGATCATGGGTTACCATGAATACGGTCAGGCCTAAAGTCCGCTGTAACGTCGCAATAAGGTCGTCGAACTCGCCGGCGCCGATGGGATCAAGGCCCGAGGTTGGCTCATCAAGGAAAACAATCTCAGGGTCAAGAGCAAGCGCCCGCGCCAGGGCTGCGCGCTTGATCATGCCACCTGACAGCTCGGAGGGAAGCTTGTCGGCCGCATCCGGATTGAGGCCTACCATCTCAATCTTGAGCATGGCCAGCTCATCGAGCAGTCGGTCGGACAGGTGCAGATATTCCCGCATCGGGACCTGAATGTTCTGCTTCACGGTCAGCGCCGAGAAGAGCGCGCCCTGCTGGAACAGCACACCCCAATGACGCTCCAGCTGGCGGCGTTCCTCGGGAGAGAGCTCATCGAGATTCTGGCCCAGCACCTCGATGGTGCCGGCCCGCTTGGGCACAAGCCCGAGGATGGCCCGCGTCAGCACCGACTTGCCCTGGCCCGATCCGCCGACGAAGCCGAGGATCTCGCCGCGATAGACGTCGAGGTCGAGGCCTTTCAGGATCGTTCTGTCTCCGAAGCCGACCTCGACGTCGCGGACGCAGATGATCACGTCGCGGTTCTTGGTCAGGTCAGGGTGGCGCCGTTCGAGCATCATCTCAGTAATTAATCGCTGCAAAGAACATGGCGAAGAGACCATCGAGCACGATGACCATGAAGATGGCTTTCACCACCGAAGACGTCACGTGGCGCCCCAGGGACTCGGCGGAGCCCGCGACCGCCAGACCTTCCAGGGTCGCGATGATGCCGATCACCAGCGCCATGAAGGGCGCCTTGATCATGCCGACGAGGAAGGTGTTCATGCCGACGGCGGCCCGAAGACGGTTCAGGAAGATGTCCGGGCTGATATCACCATAGACCCAGGTCGTCAGGCCACCGCCGACGAGCGCCGCGATGGAAGCGATGAATGTGAGAAGTGGTAGGCCGATCACCAAAGCCATGATGCGAGGAACGATCAGAACCTCGATCGGATCGAGCCCCATGACCCGCAGGGCATCGATCTCCTCGCGCATCTTCATGGAGCCGATCTCAGCCGTGAAGGCCGAGCCCGAGCGGCCCGCCACCATGATCGAGGTCAGCAGCACGCCCAGTTCGCGCAGGACCAGGATGCCGATGAGGTCGATGACGAAGGGCGTCGCGCCGAACTTCACGAGCTGGAAGATGCCCTGCTGCGAGACGATACAGCCGACGAGGAACGAGATCAGAACGATGATCGGCACGCCACGATAGGCGATCTGCTCGAGCTGGTTGATGACAGCCGTGCCACGGAAGCGACGGGGGTGGATAACGACGCGGATTAGCGCCGAGATGAGTTCGCCCAGAAATCCGACGCCGCCGACCATGTCCTTGCCGGCCCCGGCAACGGTCTGGCCTACATCGACGAGAAAATCGACCACGCGGGAATGCCGCGGCTTCGGTGCTCCTTGAAAGTCGCGATAGGCCGCCTCGTCCAAGAGGATCTTCTGCTCCGGCGTCGGATTGACGAAATCCACCTGCCCCTTGGCGGACAGTTCATGCCTCGTGCGATTGAGGGTCCAGGCGCCAAGGGTATCGAGACGTTCGACGCCGCTCAGGTCGAGGGTCAGAGGAAAGCTCTCGGCTTCCGTGGCGATTTCATCGACCAGAGCCTCGACCTTCTGGGCATGCGGCGCCGTCCAGGGACCGGCCAGCCGGACCACCGTCTGCCCCCCGGCACGGTCGATTGTCACTTCCGGCTCTCGAGCCAAGGTGCTCTGCGCCACGATCATCCCTTCGGCATTGATTCCGCTTGGTGATAGCGTGTCATTGCGCCACAAGTCGAGACGAAGTTCAGAAGAGACCTAAGAGAATGCGCAAGCTCACCGTTTCCATCGACCGTTTCCCCATTGCCGGAAAATTCACGATCGCCCGCGGCTCCCGCACCGAGGCGGTGGTGGTCACGGCGACAATCTCAGAGGACGGGGCTGTCGGGCATGGGGAATGCGTACCCTACCCTCGCTATGGCGAGACAGTCGAGGGCGTCGCGGGGGCTATCGAGGCCATTCACCCTCAGATCGAGGCAGGCCTGACCCGTGAGGCGCTGCAGAACCTCATGCCCGCCGGAGCAGCCCGGAACGCCGTTGACTGCGCTCTGTGGGATCTCGACGCCAAACGCTCCGGCATCCGCGCCCACCTGACCGCAGGCCTGACCCGCTGGCCGCCCGCGACCACGGCCTACACGATCAGCCTCGACACGCCTGAAGGCATGGCTGAGGCTGCCGCCAAGGCCGCGGAGAGGCCGATCCTCAAGGTGAAGTTCGGTGCCCCCGATGGCGATATCGAGCGGATCAGGGCCGTTCGTCGGGCCGCCCCGCAGGCAACCCTGATCGCCGACGCGAATGAGGGTTGGACCGAAGAGAACCTGGAACGGCACCTCGCGGCCTGCGCGGATGAGGGCTATGCCCTGGTGGAGCAGCCCCTGCCCGCCAAGGCGGACGATTACTTGAGCCGGATCTCACGCCCCGTCCCGACCCTGGCGGACGAGAGCGTTCATGACCGGGCAAGCCTCGACCGGCTGGTCGGCCTCTACGAAGTCATCAACATCAAGCTCGACAAGACCGGCGGGCTGACGGAAGCTCTGGCGCTCGCCGATGCGGCGGAAGCCAAGGGCTTTTCGCTCATGATCGGCTGCATGGTCGGCACCTCGCTCGCCATGGCGCCGGCCCTGGTGCTCGCCCCCCGCGCCCGCTTCGTCGATCTCGACGGCCCGCTCCTTCTCGCCAAAGACCGGGAGCGCGGCCTGCGCTATGAGGGCAGCATCGTCTATCCGCCGGAGCCTGCCCTCTGGGGCTGATCCTTCTGCAACCTGACGACCACCAGCATCAACACGAAGCCGATGGCTCCCAAGGGGGCCATCGCGGCAAAGACGCCGGCGCCTGCCTCGGCATAGATCATGCCGCTCACGATCGTCGCCCCCGCGATCGTCAGGGCAGCAAGCGAGCCATAGATTCCCTGCGCCCTTCCCCTCGCATTCATGGGCGCCAGCGCCGCAAGCGCCGCCATGGTGCCGATATGGGTGGCAGCGAAGGACAGGCTGTGCATGGTTTGCAGCACGAGCATGATTTCGGTCCCCGGCTGCAGGGACATGATGGTGAAGCGGATGACGGCTGCGGCCGATCCGATCAGGATCAGGCCGACGCCCGAACTGCGGCCGACATGGCGGCCGAGATAGATGAAGACTATGATCTCAGCGATCACCGCAGCGGCCCAGAAATACCCAATGGCCTCGTCCGAAAAGCCAATGGAGCGCCAGTAGATGCTGGAGAAGGCGTTGAGAGCGCCATGGCTCCCTTGGGTGACCGCCCCCGCGATCAGCACGATCCAGAGGATCTTCGACAGCTTCGGCGTCGCCACTTCCTGTTTGGGCGCCTCGTGGATCGCAAGTTCCGAAGCTTCGTGCGGAACCGCGATGAGAGTGGCGGTGAGTCCCAGGATTGGGATGAGGGTCAGGGCGACGATCACGATATCCGCCCCGAAGGCACCGACCAGATAGCCGCCGACAATGTTGGTGATGAAGAACGCCACGGAACCGGCGCCCCTGATCCGGCCATAGTTCAGGCCGGGATGTTTCTGGACCGCGTTGGTAGACACGAGATCGTTGCCGGGAATGACGCAGGATTGCACGACGGCGATGAGCGCCACCAGGGCCATGATGGCCCAGGGACTATCGACCAGCAGGAAGAGAGGAAAGCCGATCAGCTGCCCCAAATGGCTCGCCAGAAGCAGCCGGCGGGCCCCGAACGACCGGTCCGCCAAGCTCATGAGCGGTGCGGTCGCGAGGATCCGCACGATGATCGGGATGGCAATCACGAGCCCGATCAGGGTCGGCGACAGCGCCTTGCTCTGCAGCCAGAGCGGGAAGAACGGAAGATACATCCCGTGGCTGGTGAAGCTGGCGGCCTGTAATGCACCCAGGCGAAATTCGAGAGCTTTGAGCGGATGCATCAGGAATAAGGTCTTCTCAAATCGAGAATTGGAGCCAATGGTGCAAGAACGCAGTGCATGACCACTCCTGAAAGCCTTACAGGGGTTGAGCTTGCGAGCGCTTTGCACACATCTGTTGGAGACAGGAATCAAACCCGGCAGAGATGGATTTTGTCACCATGCCCGATGAAGAGACCAACGTCACGTTCGGCGACCTGGATTTCGACACCATCGAAGCGGCGGTCATGGAGACAGTTCGCGGCCGCTGGTTCCTGAAGGAATACGCCCGTCGCAATCGCAATGCGGACACCCAGGCCGTTCTCGAAGCCGTGGATCGTCTGAAGGAGCCGGGCCTCGACGGGGCGACCCTCGCGCATCTCAAAGCCGAGCTCCAGGAGATGACTGCAGCCATCCGGCAAACGAAGGAAGCGATCCGCTCCCTCCCCATGGCAGATTCCGATGGCGCTTCGAGCAACGTGTCCGAAGCGGAGCTTCAGGCCGCCGCCGAACAGCGCATCCGGCAAATGATCCGGACCTTCCTCTACCTGGAAAGTCATATCAACGACATGCTCGCCCTCTGCGTCGCAGAGGCTGATCGGAAAGACGGCTCCTCAGGAGCCGGCCCTTTCGAGGGTGAGAAAGCCCAGCATCTCCACCCGCACCCGGCCTTCCTGATGTAGGACAGGCTATTTCTCGGAATGGGCTTTCTCGATATTGGAGAAGAACTGCCTGGCACTTTCGTGCCAGGTGAAAGTCTCGCCATAAGCCCGGCAGCGATCCCTCGGAATATCGAGTGCCGCGAGTGCGGCTTCCCGCAGATCAACGTCGAGAACGCCGCAGCCTGAGGCGCCGATTACGTCCAGCGGACCTGTGACCGGAAAAGCCGCAATCGGCAGGCCGGAGGCCAGCGCCTCGATCAGCACGATGCCGAAGGTATCGGTCAGGCTCGGGAAGACGAAGGCATCCGAGGAGGCATAGACCCGCGCCAGATCCTCGCCCGTGAGAGAGCCGAGAAAGCGGGCTTCCGGGTATTTCCGCTCAAGGTCGATACGTGAGGGGCCGTCGCCGACCACGACCTTGGTCCCCGGAAGATCGAGGCTCAAGAAAGCGTCCAGGTTCTTCTCGACGGCCACTCGCCCGACATAGAGGAAGATGGGCGCAGCCGCGTCCAGGATTCGCTCGTTTCGCGGCCGGAACAGAGTGGTGTCGACACCGCGGGTCCAGCGCATGATGTTCTTGAAGCCACGCCCCGTCAGCTCGCGCTCTAGAGAAGGGGTGCTGACCATCATGGCGCGAGATGCCCGGTGGAATCGCCTGAGCGCCCCATAGGACCATGCCTCGGGGATCTTGGTTCGCGCAGCCACGTATTCCGGAAAACGGGTGTGGTAGCTCGTGGTGAATGCTCGCCCTTGGCGTGCACAGGTCAAGCGCGTGGCGAGCCCGATAGGGCCTTCCGTGGCGATGTGGACATGGGTCGGCCGGATCTCCTCAAGGATTGCGGACAATGACCCGGGCGCGACTAAAGACAGACGGATTTCAGGATAGGTCGGCATGGGAACGGAGCGGAAGCGCTCGGGCGTCAGGAAAACCACCTCCGCGCCAAACCGCGGAGCCTCCTCTGCCATGTGTTCTAAGGATCGCACCACCCCATTGACCTGGGGCCGCCAGGCATCGGTCACGATCAGCAGGCGCATCAGGCCGCCCTCTCGCTGATCTTCGCAGAGACCAGGTTCTGCTCGCTGATCTTTGCCAGCTGAACCTCGGCCCAACGGATCAATTGGAAAGAGCCGTCGTAATGCTCGACCACAGCAGTGCAGGACTCGACCCAATCGCCTGTATTCACATAAGCCACGCCGAACTGATCGTGAATGACGGCGTGGTGGATATGCCCGCAAATCACGCCGTCGGCCTGCTGACGCTGAGCCTCTGCGGCAAGAAGCTCCTCGAACCGGCTAATGAAATTCACCGCATTCTTAACCTTCAGCTTGGCCCAGGATGAGAGCGACCAATAGGTCAGACCAAGCCGCCGGCGCACCATGTTGAGGTAGGTGTTGACGAAGAGGGCTGCCGAGTAAGCGCCGTCGCCCAGAAGAGCCAGCCACCGGGCATGCCGGACCACGAGATCGAACTGATCGCCATGGATCACGAGATAGCGCTTACCATTGGCAGCCTCGTGGACGGCGTAGTCAGCCAGTTCGATGCCACCGAGATTGACACCGATATAGTCGCGCAGGAACTCGTCGTGATTGCCGGGAAGGTAGATGAGGCGGGCCCCCTTTCGGACCTTGCGCAGAAGCTTCTGCACCACATCGTTATGGGCCTGGGGCCAGTACCAACCCGACTTCAGCTTCCAGCCATCGACGATATCGCCGACGAGGTAGATGGTATCCGCGTCATAGACCTTGAGGAATTCCAGCAGAGCGCCAGCCTGGCATCCCTTGGTGCCAAGGTGGAGATCAGACAGGAACAATGTCCGCACCCGAATAGCATTCATGTCCTGAGCCATGGGTCTCCTCGACGAGCTTACCATTCCAGCCAAACCGGATTCGCATCTCGTCCCCATGACGGTTTTTCTGCAGTTTTGTGACCTTGGCAGTAGCCCTTCATTCCTCAGATCAGGCAAAAAGCCCGATTCTAAGACGGATCGATTTGCCACGGCGCATCTTGCACCCCCCAAGAGCCACGCCAGTGAAAAGTAGACCCGGTTTTACGCTCCAAACCATGCGCCAGCGTAAAGAATGATCATCGAATTGATCCCAAGTATGGATTCCACTTTTGGGTTCGATGCTCTAGAGGCTCTGCATCGGATCGGGCGGAGATCGTCGATGAACGTACCTGATTTAGTTGGACTGATCGGAGTTGCAGCCTACCTATCGGCGTATGGGCTGTTGCAATTAGGCACCCTGAAAGTCGAGGATAATCGTTATGCGCTTCTCAATGCATTAGGCGCAGTGCTGATTCTCTATTCATTGCTGTTCGACTTCAATTTAGCGTCCTTCGTGACCCAATCCGCATGGCTGATGCTGACTGCAATCGGCTACATACGCTCTCACATCAAGCGCTCGCGGGCAGTCCAACCCTAAACCTATGCGTCCGACGCGGGGGTTTTCGCACCGATTAGGGGTTCACGGGGCGGCTCGTCCGTGATTGGTTGCGTACCTTCCTTCAAGCGACGCCACCCGTGAAAACCCTCGTCCCGTGAAACCTCTTCTGGGGATCTCCCTCAAAGTCCTCTCCGCCGTCGTCTTCACGATGATGTCGGCGACCCTCAAGACGCTCGCCGCCCGCTATCCCGTCGGAGAGATCGTCTTCTTCCGCTCGGCCTTTGCGCTACTGCCGCTGCTGCTGTGGCTGAAATGGCAGGGGGACCTCATCAACGCCGTGCGGACCAAAAATGTCGTCGGACATTTCAAGCGCGGCTTCATCGGCACGAGCGCCATGTATCTGGGCTTTGCCGCCCTCTCCTACCTCCCTCTCCATGATGCCATCGCCATCGGCTATGCCTCGCCCCTGATCGCCGTGATCCTGGCGGCGCTTCTCCTCAAGGAGACGGTACGCGCCTATCGGTGGACGGCGGTCGGCATCGGCTTCGTCGGCGTCCTGATCATGCTGTCGCCCTACCTGAAGGCCAGCACTTTCGGCGGAGACCTGAATGCAGGACCGACACTCGGCGCCATGCTGGCCTTCGCCGGAGCGTTCTGCTCGGCGGGCGCCATGATCCAGGTAAGGCGCCTGACCCAGACCGAGAAGACCGGCGCCATCGTCTTCTATTTCTTCATCATGGCATCCGGTCTTTCCCTCTGTACCATCGCCCTGGGCTGGCGCATGCCGGATGCCATGGACCTTGCCCTCTTCATTCTCATCGGCATCCTGGGCGGCGTCGGACAAATCCTCGTCACTCAGTCTTACCGCTACGCAGATACCTCGGTGATCGCGCCGTTCGAATACACCACCATGATCTGGGCGCTTCTGTTCGGCTGGTTCATGTTCGACGATCTGCCCACCATGACCGTACTGATCGGCGCGATCATCGTCGCCGCAACGGGCCTCTTCATCGTCTGGCGCGAGCATCGACTCGGGCTCCTGCGAACGAAGGAGCTTCAGGCCACCCCCCAAAGACCAGGGGTCTGAGCCGAAAAGAAAAGGCCGTGGCGTCTCAGGTGCTTGACCCATAGGGTCGATTACCCCACAACCGTTTTGAGGAACGAACGTTCTCTTTTTCAGCACAGAGGCAGTCATGGGCGTCGAGGGCAAAGAACGGAGCCGGGACCTGGAAGCAGGCGCACAGGTTCTCTCCGGTAACATGGGCAAGACGATCCAGCGGCTTCGCAAGGCCTACAACCTCTCCCTATCGGAACTCGCGGAGCAGTCCGGCGTCGCCAAGTCGATCATCAGCCAGATCGAGCGCAACGAGACCAACCCGACGCTCGCCACCATCTGGCGGCTGAGCCAGGCCCTGGACGTCTCGATCGAGCGGGTTCTCGCCTCCGGCGACGAGGAACCCTTCATCGAGAAATCCTCCAAGGCGGACACCCCGATCCTCGTTTCCGAAGATGGCAAGATGCGTCTGGCCATCATCGGCTGGCTCAAAACCATCGAATGGCTGCAATGGTACGATGTGCAGTCCGAGCCGGGCGGCGTGCTCGATTCCGACAGCCACCAGCGCGGCTCGGTGGAGTGCCTGTCCGTCCTGGAGGGAGAGTTCGAGGTCGAGGTCGGCGGCGTGATCCAACAGGCGAAGGCAGGAGAAAGCCTGCGCTACCGCTGCGACCGTCCCCATTCGGTGCGCTGCATCGGCGATGCGCCCGGCCGCGCTACCATGGTCTGCATCCTGAAAGCCGCGGTGATGGATTGAGGCCTGTCCTCAATCCATCCCCAACCTATTCAGGCTTCTTGAAGCCTTGCCGTGGCGGCAGAGCCAGCAGGTACTCAGCCATGGCCTGCCGATCCGCATCGGGAAGCTGCGCCGTATTGGCCACGACAGCCCCCATCGGTCCGCCCACCGTGTCGAAATTCGGTGTCTCGCCAGTTTTCAGCAACGTCGTGAGGTCATCCGCCGTCCACCCCCCGATACCGCTTGGATGAGGGGTGATGTTGGGAACGGTGCTCCTGCCGCCCTCCGGATCGGGCCCGCCGGCGAAGCGCCGATCCTCGATGATGGACCCTGCGGCGTTACGCTCGCTGTGGCACTCGGCGCAATGCCCCGGCCCGTTCACCAGATAGGCTCCCCGATTCAAGCTCGCGGACTGAGATGGGTCCGGCCGGAAGACCTGCCCGTCCAAGAAAGCGAGCTTCCAGAGGCCGAGACCGCGGCGAATATTATAGGGGAAAGGCAGCTCGTGATCGGGAGCGCGCCCATCGACAGGCGCCAGCGTCATGATGAACGCGAAGAGATCTGCAAGATCTTCGGGGCTCATTCGCTGATAGCTCGTATAGGGGAAAGCCGGATAGTAATGGCGGCCATTGGGCGAAACACCCTCGCGCATGGCGCGGACGAAATCAGCCGTGGTCCAGGAGCCGATGCCGTCCTGCTTATGGGGCGAGATATTCGGAATGTGGAATGTGCCGAAGGGAGATTTCAAGGCATACCCGCCGCCGAGCCGCAGCTTATCGGCCTGATTGGGCACCGCATGGCAGGAGGTGCAGCCTCCGGCGAAGAACAAGGTGCGGCCGTTCTCCAGGTTGGGCTGACGTGTCGAACCGGCCGACGTCGCAGGAGAGACCTGGCTGCTGCCGCGGATGAGGGCATAGGCCGCCGGGGAGGTCAGACCCCAGAAGGCCAGCGCCCCAATGATGGCCAGAACCAAAAGACCCACGATCGCCTTACGCATCGCCTCTTCTCCAAATGAAACGGGCGGCCCAGAGGCCGCCCATTCTGAGCCGATTGCCCTTAAGAGCTCTTCTTCCGGAAATCGTTGTGGCAGGCGCCGCAATTCTGAAGCACCTTCGGCAATTCCGTCTTGAAGGAAGCCTCGTCCTTGATCGCTGCTATCGCCGTCTGGGCATCCGTACGGAGCTTTGTCAGGACCGCATCGAACTTCGCCTTGTTTTCCCAGATGGCCGGGAGAGCTTCGGTCTTCTCGGCGCTCTTGGAGCTCTCGGGGAAGAGCGGGGCGGCTTTCTCGGCATTCGCCGCAAGGACCTTAAGGCCAGCCTGGGCCTTAGCCAGGTCGAATGGCTCCTGGCCACGCAGCATGCCGCCAAGTGGACGCGTCTGCGCCCCCATCTCCTTCATGAGACCCTGGCGCTGCTCGACGACATTGCTTTGTGCAATAGCGGCCGTCACTCCGAGCGCCAGAAGGCTGGCGACAAAAATTGTACGCTTCATATTTTCTTTCCCCTCCTGGGTGCGACCGATGGTGTCCCTACGAACCATCGTCAGCGGGCCGGCATTAGCGCACATCTCTTCAAGCTTGAGCACTACACTTTAGAACAAATCTATGTGAGGTGCCCGTGTCGCCCGTTTACTCCACAGGCTCTCCAGCAGCGGCCCAATCCTTGAAACCGCCCTTGTAATGTTCGCGAATGCCCCGACCGGATGCCTGTGCGAATTCGAGGGCTCTCACCGACCGAACGCCGGCCGCGCAGGAAAAGACGATTCGCTTCCCTTCGGGCAGAGCAGACGGATCGAAGGACGAAAGCGGGTGCGAGACGGCCCCCGGAATGTGCCCAGCAGCGAACTCGTGGGGCTCGCGAACGTCGACCAGCACAAACGCCCCTTCGCGAAGCCCCTGCTTGATGGCGTCTCGGTCGAGGTCGATGACTCTTGGCGCTTCACTCATGTAAATCCCTCCCTGCGATGAGGCACTCATACCGGCTTCGCAGGGAGGAGCGCAATCGTATCGCCTCTCAGGCGAGCGGCGGAATCCGCAGCACCCAACCCGGCTGGATCAGATCGGGGTCCTTGACCGGCGGGGAGTTGGCCTTGACGATTTCGGTATATTTCGCGCCCTTACCCTTGCCGTAATGCTTCTCGGCAATCTCCCAGAGGGTGTCGCCTTTCTGGACCGTGTACATGGTCGAGACTGTAGAGGGCTGCTGGACCTTGAGTTCCGAAGTGTCGACCTCGGCCACGCCATAGGTGTTGCCAAGAGAGAGAATGATCTTCTCGGCCTCCTCCTGATTGGCGGCTTGGCCCGAGAGTTTCACCTTGTCGCCTTCGACCTGAATTCCGAGCTTGGTCGCGTCGAACCCGTGGCCCTTGACCTCCTCCTGCAGCTTTTCCGGAGTCGCGGCCGCTGCACTTCCACCAAAGATCTTGGCGCCTGCCTCCTTAATGAATTTGAACAGACCCATGTCATCCTCCTGGTGCTCTGCCTGGCTCACGATGGCCAAGCTGAGATGAAGACGCGCGGTCGTTCCAAGGGTTCCGGTCAGGCCAGGCTTGAGAACACATCGGCCAGTGACGGCAGGCGATCCTTGAGCCGGAGCAGCGCGATCAGCTCGATCTGTTCGATGGCCGTTTCGAATTCTATGTCCTGCTCATGATCCAGCCGCTCCTCGAACGCGGCGAGGATCTCGTCCTTCGAGCGGCCCTTCACCGCCATGATGAAGGGGAAGCCGAATTTTTGCTTGTAGGCATCGTTCAACTTCAGGAAGCGGTCGCGCTCAGCCTCCGTCAGGCTGTCGAGACCCGCGGAGGATTGCTCGTTGCGGGAATCCGCCGTGAGATCGGCAAGCTTCAAGCGCCCGGCGAGATCGGGGTGGGCGTTGATCAGCGCCAGCTTCTGTTCGCGGGTCGCCTCCGAGAGCACCTGGACCATGGCGGCATGTAGCCCCTCCGCCGTGTCCTGCCCTGTCGTCAGCCCGGCATCGAAAGTGCGTTCGGCAATCCAGGGCGAATGCTCGAAGATGTCTCCGAACAGTTCGACGAACGATATCCGGCTCATGCGGCTCGGCTTCAAATCGGCCGGACGATGATGGCGGATCCAGTGGCGCGCAATGTCGATGCGCCTTGCGACCCAGACGTTCTCGTGTGAGGCAACATAATCCAGGAAGCGAGCGAGGGCCGCGGCCCGTCCCGGACGGCCGACGAGGCGGCAATGGAGGCCGACCGACATCATCTTCGGCGCGGTTTCGCCTTCCGCATAGAGCGTGTCGAAGCTGTCCTTCAGATAGGCGAAGAACTGATCGCCCGCATTGAAACCCTGCGGGGTCGCAAAGCGCATGTCATTGGCGTCGAGCGTATAGGGCACGATCAGTTGTTGCCGCTCACTGTGCTGCTCCCAATACGGCATCTCGTCCGCATAAGAGTCGGCGCTATAGAGAAAACCGCCCTCCTCCGCCACGAGGCG
This sequence comes from Microvirga sp. GN3, assembly GCF_055792825.1. NCBI lineage: Bacteria > Pseudomonadati > Pseudomonadota > Alphaproteobacteria > Hyphomicrobiales > Methylobacteriaceae > Microvirga > Microvirga sp. GN3. Next base: position 186,634 of record NZ_JBVVAK010000001.1, on the reverse strand, counting down.
GTTGGTATGCTCCGAGGTGCGCCCCGTGTACCAGCCGAGAGGCCGCTCGCCCGTCACTGCCGTGTGGATGCGGATTGCCTCCTTCATGTGCGCCCGCTCCTCTTCCGCCGAGAAGTCCCGGTAGTCGATCCACTTGAGCCCGTGGCTCGCGATCTCCCAATCGGCCTCCTTCATGGCAGCGACTGCCTCTGGATTGCGCATGAGGGCCGTGGCGACGCCATAGACAGTCACAGGCAGGTTGCGCTCCGTGAACATCCGCCACAGGCGCCAGAAGCCGGCGCGGGAGCCGTATTCATAGATCGATTCCATACTCATGTGCCGCTGGCCGAGCCAGGGTTGTGCGCCCACGATCTCCGACAGGAATGCCTCGGATGCCCGGTCGCCATGGAGGATGTTGTTCTCGCCGCCCTCTTCGTAGTTGATCACGAACTGGACGCAGATCCGGGCCCCGTTCGGCCAGCGCGGATGGGGCGGATTGCGGCCATAGCCGACGAGGTCGCGGGGATAGGATGTCTCAGGCAAGGTCAGCTTCCTCGATAGGTGGAATAGCTCCAGGGCGAAACGAGGAGCGGAACGTGATAATGCCCGTCGGGCTCTGCGATTGTGAAACGGATCGGTACGACATCCAGAAATGGCGGATCGGCCGTCGCCGTGCCGAGGGCTCTGAAATAGGCCCCGACCGCGAAGACAAGCTCGTAGGTTCCTGTGTGGAACGCTTCATTGATCATCAAAGGCGCGTCCGTGCGTCCGTCGGCATTGGTTGTCGTCTGCAGGATCGAACGGCGCTGCTCGCCCTCGATGGCGAAAAGCTCAATGGCGATGCCGCGTGCGGGCTTGCCGTTGGCGGTATCCAGAACGTGGGTGGACAGGCGTCCCATGAAACCTCGCGGGTGGAGAACAGCTTCGTTGGCCTTCGGAAATCTTTCGGGCCCGTGTCATGGCGTCAAGCCGCATCCATAAGTCTAGTTGCGGAAATGCCGGTTTTCCGGAACAGGGATCCTGTTGAAAAAGCCCGCAACCGGGCCTTTCGCAAACGGGATCGCGGCCCTAGGGTTACCCATTCCTTCAGCGCTCAAGGGCCTGCATGATCGACCCGCAAATTTCCGAATGGATCAGCCAGATCATCCGCTGGATCCATGTGATTACGGCGATTGCCTGGATCGGCTCGTCTTTTTACTTCATCCATCTGGATCTCAGCCTGAAGAAGCGGGAGGGACTGCCCGAGGGCGTCGGCGGCGAGGCGTGGCAGGTCCATGGCGGCGGGTTCTACAACATGCGCAAGTATCTCGTTGCGCCACCCGAACTGCCCAAGGAACTGACGTGGTTCAAGTGGGAGAGCTATTCCACCTGGATCAGCGGGTTCTTCCTGATCGTCTGGGTTTATTACCTCCACGCCGATCTCTACACCATCGACCCGGCTGTGCGCGCCCTCGCATCCTGGCAGGCGCCCGCCATCGGCATCGGCGGCATCGTGGTGAGCTGGTTCGTCTATGAGGGCCTCTGCCGCTCTCCCTTGGGCAAGAACGGCGTCGTCCTCGGCGTTGCGCTCTTTGTCTACATCCTGCTGGCTGCTTTCGCCTTCACCCAGGTGTTCAACGGCCGCGCCGCCTTTCTCCATACGGGCGCGATGATCGCCACCTGGATGTCGGCAAGCGTTTTCTTCATCATCATCCCGAACCAGAAGAAGGTGGTGGCCGAACTCCGGGCCGGCCGCTCGCCGGATCCGAAGCTCGGCAAGGAAGCCAAACTGCGTTCGACGCACAACAACTACCTGACCCTGCCGGTCATCTTCCTGATGCTGTCGAACCACTACCCGCTGGCGTGGTCGTCGCACTACGCGGTCGCCATCATCGGGCTGATCGTCATCGCGGGCGCGGTCATCAGACACTTCTTCAACTCGCAGCATGCGGGCAAGGGCTCACCCTGGTGGACCTGGGGCGTCGCCGCGGCTTCCGTCGCTCTCGCAATCTGGCTTTCGATCCTTGGCAAACCCGGCAACGCCAACTTGGCGACATCTCCCGCGGATGCGACGCCTCCGGCCGTTACGGCATCCTTCGATGAAGCCGTGCTCGCGATCCAGTCCCGCTGCTCCATGTGCCATGCGGCCGAGCCCGTCTGGGATGGCATCGCCACGGCGCCGAAAGGCGTGCGTCTCGACACGCCGGAGGAGATCGCCCGCCATGCGGAGATCATCCGCATCCAGAGTGTGCTGACCCACGCCATGCCGCCCAACAACATCACCGAGATGACCCTGGACGAGCGCAAGGCTGTGGCAACCTGGCTCGCGGCCAAGGAAACGGCCACTCGCTAAATCCGTGCAGACCGCACCAACAATGACAACCAATGGAGGAATCGAGTGACCGAACTCACCCTTGAAACGGCCCAGAAAATTGCCACCGCCACCCTCAAGACCGCGCGGGAAAAGTCCTTCAAGCCACTTTCCATCGTCGTCTATGACGCCCGCGGCGCCCTCAAGGCGCTCCTGTCGGAGGACGGCACCAGCCTGAAACGGGCCGAGATCGCCATGGGCAAGGCCTATGGTGCCCTGGCGCTCGGGGTCGGCTCCCGCGCTCTTCACAAAATGGCTACCGACCGCCCCTATTTCGTGGCCTCGGCGACCCATGCGGTCGGCGGGCAGCTCGTCCCGGTTCCGGGCGGCGTCCTGATCAAGGATGTCCAAGGCCAAGTTCTCGGGTCCGTGGGCGTCTCCGGGGATACCTCCGACAACGATGAAATCGCCGCGGCCGGCGGGATCGAAGCAGCAGGACTGGTGTTCGATACAGGAGCCTGAGGCTTCTCCACACGACCAAAGTCTTGCTTTTCTTCAAGTTTTATTGTTGCAAGGGATAGTACTGGACATAAACAGTTGATTGATCAACAAATAGGGCAAGGTCACTGCCCTACCGGCTCTGACCGAGATAATTCCAAATACCCTAAGAGAAAACCAGAAAGGGAACGCGTCCAATGTCATCATGGATCAAACGCACGGCTCTCGCTGCCGTCGCCACGGCTGCCCTCATGGGCGCCGCGTCGGCTCAAGTCGTCTACAACCGCGCCAATTCGGGCGAGCCTGAGACGCTCGACACCCACAAGACCTCGACTGTCCAGGAAGCACACATCCTGCGCGACATGCTCGAGGGTCTCGTGACCTATAGCGCCAAGGGTGAAGCCGTCCCCGGCCAGGCCGAGAAGTGGGAAATCAGCGACGACGGCAAGACCTATCGCTTTACGCTTCGTAATGGCCTGAAATGGTCGAACGGCGATCCGGTTACGGCGGAAGACTTCGTCTATTCTTACCGCCGCATCATGGATCCGGCGACCGGCGCGAAATACGCCAATATCCTGTATCCCATCAAGAATGCCGAAAAGATCAACAAGGGCCAGGGCAAGCCCGAGGAACTGGGCGTGAAGGCCGTCGATGCCAAAACCGTCGAGATCACCCTCGAGTCACCGACTCCTTACTTCATCGAGCTGTTGACCCACCAGACCAGCCTGCCCGTCCACAAGGCCTCCGTCGAGAAGTTCGGCAAGGACTTCGTGAAGCCAGGCAACATGGTGACGAACGGCGCTTACAAGCTCGTCGAGTTCGTGCCGAACTCCCACATCAAGCTCGCCAAGAACGAGAACTACTACGACGCCAAGAACGTCCAGATCGACACGGTCAACTACTTCCCGACCCCGGACTTCGCCGCGATGGTCCGTCGCTATGAAGCCGGCGAGCTCGACACCACCGACGACGTGCCGGCCGACCAGATGAAGTCGCTCAAGGAGCGCTTCAAGGATCAGGTCCGCCTCGGCCCGTATCTCGGCACCTGGTACATGGTCGTGAACTCCAATAAGGCTCCGTTCAACGACGTGAAGGTGCGTCAGGCCCTCTCCATGCTGGTTGATCGCGAGTTCATCGCCGAGCAGATCTGGGGCCAGACCATGCAGCCGGGCTACTCGTTCATGCCTCCGGGCGTGGGCAATTACGGTGATCCGGCCTACATGAGCTACAAGGACCAGTCGCCGATCGACCGCGAGGACGCCGCCAAGAAGCTCCTCACCGAGGCTGGCTTCGGCCCCGGCAAGCCGCTGAAGGTCGAGATCCGTTACAACACGACGGACAACAACCGGAACACGGTCATCGCCATCTCCGAGCAGTGGAAGCAGGCCGGCATCGAGACCTCCTTCATCAACACGGACGGCAAGACCCACTTCGCCCACCTGCGTGACGGCGGCGACTTCGACATCGCCCGCTACGGCTGGATCGCCGACTACTCGGATCCGAACAACTTCCTGTTCCTCCTCAAGAGCGACAACAGGGGCTTCAACTACGGCAAGTACAACAATCCGGAGTTCGACAAGCTGCTCGACAGCGCGGCCAAGGAGCTGGATCTGAAGAAGCGCGCCGATATGCTGAAGCAGGCCGAGACGATCCTCATGAAGGACATGCCCTGGATCCCGATCATGTACTACGGCAAAAGCAACCTGATCTCGCCGAAGATCAAGGGCTTCGTGCAGAACACCAGGGGCGTCTATCCGACGCGGTATCTGTCGAAGACACAGTAAAAATAATTCTGATAAAGGGGGCGGTCTGCTTGTCAGGCCGCCCTATTCTTTTACTGTTATGCTGTAGCAGCAGGAGGAGCTTTCCGTGCTCTCCTTCATCTTTCGCCGTTTCCTGTCGGCCATCCCGACCCTCTTCATCATCATCACGATCTCGTTCTTCCTGATCAGGCTCGCCCCAGGCGGCCCATTCGATCTAGAGCGTCCTCTCGAGGCCAAGGTGATGGAGAATCTCAACCGGATCTATCAGCTCGATAAGCCGCTGATCCAGCAATACTGGCTCTATCTGAGCGCCGTCATGCACGGCGATTTCGGTCCGTCCTTCATCTTGCGCGACTTCACCGTCGGAGAGCTCTTTGCGCGCGGCCTGCCGATTTCGATGACGCTCGGCGCGCTAGCCCTCTCCTTCGCGATCATCGTCGGCGGCACCCTCGGTGCCATCGCGGCCTTGCGCCAGAACAGCACGATTGACTACCTGGTCACCGGTATGGGAGCGCTTGGCCTGACCATTCCGAACTTCGTGGTCGCGCCGATCTTCCAGATCGTCTTCGGCTTGACCCTCGCGTGGCTACCCATAGCCGGTTGGGCCAATGGGAACATTCGCAATCTCATTCTCCCGGTGCTGGTGCTGGCCCTACCGCAGATCGCCGTCGTCGCGCGCATGACCCGCGCCGCCATGATCGAGAACCTGCGCTCCAACCATATCCGGACCCTGCGTTCGCTCGGCCTGCCCACGAGGGTGGTCGTCGTTCACGCCCTGCGCGGAGCCGCTCTGCCCGTGGTGTCCTATCTCGGACCCGCAGCAGCAGCTCTGCTCACCGGCTCGGTGGTGGTGGAAACCATCTTCGGTCTGCCGGGCATCGGTCGCTACTTCGTCGAAGGCGCCCTCAACCGTGACTACACGCTCGTCATGGGTACGGTCGTGGTGGTCGCCGTCTTCGTTCTGCTCTTCAACCTCGTGGTCGATATTCTCTACGCCCTTATCGATCCGCGCATTCGCTACGAGTGAGATCTCCCATGGCTGAAGGCGCCGTTCTTCCTGTCGAGACCATGACAGGTCCCATCACCGGACGCTCCCTCTGGGCCGAGGCCCGCGGGCGTCTCATCCGCAACCGCGCTGCGCTGACCAGCATCATCGTGCTGGGCTTGATCGCGCTCGCCTGCATCTTCGGACCGTTCCTTACGGGCCATCCCTTCGACCGGGTCTACCCGGACTATGTGAAGGTGCCCGCAAGCCTTGAGGCCTATCCGAAGGCCGATCAGATCGAGCCGAATATCGAGCGCATCGGTGCCCGCGTCCGCGCGAAGGCCGAGAACATCACCATCGACAACGATGTCGTTCACATGACGCTCGTGAGCTCCAGCAGCCGACCGATCGACGAGCGGCTGCTCGCCTATTTCGAGCGTTCGGACCTGTTCGGCCCTGCCAAGGTCGTCGAGAAACAGCAGGACGGCCAACGGCTCGTCGTCGATGTGCCTCTGAAGCGGCAGTACTTCTTCTTCGGCACCGACACCAATGGACGCGATCTTCTGACACGCACCATGAAGGCGGGTCAGGTTTCGCTCGCCATCGGCTTGCTCGCGACCTTCGTGGCGATCCTCATCGGCGTGATCTATGGCGCGACCTCCGGCTATCTCGGCGGACGCGTCGACCTCGTGATGATGCGCGTCGTCGATATTCTCTACTCGCTGCCCTTCATCTTCTTCGTGATCATGCTGGTCGTGTTCTTCGGCCGCAACTTCGTGCTGATGTTCATTGCGGTCGGCGCGGTCGAGTGGCTCGACATGGCCCGCATCGTTCGTGGACAGACGCTCTCCATCAAGCGGCAGGAATACGTCCAGGCCGCTGAGGCATTGGGCGTCGAAACGAAGGGCATCATTCGTCGCCACGTGATCCCCAATACACTGGGGCCTGTGGTCGTCTATATGACGCTTCTCGTGCCGAAGGTGATCCTTCTGGAGAGCTTCCTCTCCTTCCTCGGCCTCGGCGTCCAGGAGCCGAACACCAGCCTCGGCGTCCTGATTTCCGAAGGCGCCAAGAACATCCAGGGCGCCACCTGGATGCTGATCTATCCCTCCATCACGCTCGTCACGATCCTTTTCTGCCTGAACTTCATCGGCGACGGCTTGCGCGATGCTCTCGACCCGAAGGATCGCTGACATGGCCGAACCCGTTCTTTCCGTCCGCAACCTTCACGTCCGGTTCCGCACCGGCGACGGCATCCTTCATGCGGTGAAGGGCATCGACCTCGATATCAATCCGGGCGAGACCGTCGCCATCGTTGGCGAGTCCGGATCGGGCAAGAGCCAGACCATGATGTCTGTCATGGGACTCCTCGCTTCGAACGGCTGGGCCGAGGGCTCGGTCAAGTATCGCGGCGCAGAGCTTGTGGGTCTCTCTCCCGACAAGCTCAACAACTATCGCGGCTCCAAGCTCACCATGATCTTCCAGGAGCCGATGACCTCGCTCGATCCGCTCTACCGGATCGGGGATCAGCTTGCTCTACCGCTTACCACCCATGGCGGCTTGAGCAAGGCCGAGGCGCGCAAGCGCGCCATCGAGCTTCTGGAGCTCGTCCGCATCCCAGATCCCGCGCGGCGCATCGATGCCTATCCGCACGAGATGTCCGGTGGCCAGCGCCAGCGTGTCATGATCGCCATGGCGCTCGCCAACAATCCGGACGTGCTGATCGCCGACGAGCCGACGACGGCTCTCGACGTGACGGTCCAGGCCCGCATCCTGGAGCTTCTGGCGGATCTGCAGAAGCGGCTCGGCATGTCGATCGTTTTCATCACGCACGATCTCGGCGTCGTGCGCCGCTTTGCCGACCGCACCTATGTGATGAAGCGCGGCGAGGTGGTCGAAAGCGGGGACACAGACGCCATCTTCGCGGCGCCGAAGCACCCCTACACGCAGATGCTCATCGATGCGGAGCCGACCGGCCGCAAGGAGCCTGTCGCAACCACGGCCCCGCTGGTGCTTGATGCGAAGAACATTGCGGTCCAGTTTACGCTCGAAAAGAGCTTCTTCGGCAAGGCAACCCACGTGCTCAAGGCCGTCGACGATGTGAGCCTGAGAGTTCGCGCCGGCGAGACGGTGGGGGTCGTGGGCGAATCCGGCTCCGGCAAATCGACGCTCGGCCGCGCCATCCTGCGCCTGCAGCCGGCCTCCGGTATGGTGCGCTTCGAAGACCGCAACCTCATGCCGCTCGACCGGGGTGGCATGCGCCCCTTGCGACGGCACCTTCAGCTCGTCTTCCAGGATCCTTTCGGCTCCCTCTCGCCGCGCATGACGGCGGGCGAGATCGTGACCGAGGGTCTCCTCGTCCATGAGCCCAGCATCTCCCGCAAGGAGCGCGACCGGCGCGCAGCCCAGGCCTTCGAGGAGGTCCAGCTCGATCAGGCTTGGCGCAACCGCTTCCCGCACGAGTTCTCCGGCGGCCAGCGCCAGCGCATCGCCATTGCCCGTGCCATGATCCTGCATCCGAAGCTCGTGGTTCTCGACGAGCCGACCTCGGCGTTGGATCGGTCGGTTCAGAAGGAAATCGTCGAGCTGCTGCGCAACCTGCAGAAGGCCCACGGCCTCGCCTACATCTTCATCAGCCACGACCTCGCCGTCGTGCGAGCCCTCTCCGACGAGATCATGGTGATGAAGAGCGGCAAGGTGATGGAGCGCGGCACGGCCGAGGAGATCTTCGACCGGCCTCAGGAGGAATATACCCGCGACCTGATCGCAGCGGCCTTCCTGACGGAGCGCAACAAGGCCGAGGCAGCAACCCAGCCCCTCGCCTCATAAGGCTGGAACCAGATTGCCGGGCGTGGATTTGACTCCACGTCATGGCAAAGCTCGCAGCCTATCGCGCCAAGCGCGACTTCACCAAAACCTCCGAGCCGGCGGGCAAGGCCTCCCGCCGGCGGGGAGCGTCCTTCGTTATCCAGAAGCACGACGCCTCGCGCCTGCACTACGATTTCCGTCTGGAGCTCGACGGTGTCCTGAAGAGCTGGGCGGTGGCGAAGGGCCCGAGCCTCGTCAAAGGCGAGAAGCGCCTTGCCGTCCATGTCGAGGATCATCCACTCGATTATGGAGACTTCGAAGGCATCATCCCGGAGGGCCAATATGGCGGCGGTACCGTTCTGCTGTGGGACTGGGGGACATGGGAGCCGGAGGGTGATGCCCGTGAGGGCTACGAGAAGGGCCGCCTCACCTTCCATCTCGATGGCGAGAAGCTGCATGGGACGTGGCATCTCGTCCGCATGGGCAAGCGCCCCCACGAAAGGCAGGAATCCTGGCTTCTGATCAAAGCAGACGATGCCTATGCCCGCATCGAGGACGATCCGGATATACTAGATGAAGCGCCTCTGTCGGTGAAAACCGGACGCTCTCTGGAGGAGATTGCACCGGGCCGCATGGCCAAGAGCTCTGCGAAGCGGAAAGCGCCGACGAAGAAGGCGGCATCGGCCAAACCTGAAAAACCTTCGAAGCGAGGCTCCTCAAAGTCCCAGACATCGGACGGCCGTTCGGCCGACGTGGCCGGTGTGACCCTAACTCATCCGGATCGTGTGCTGTGGGAGGATCAGGGTCTCACCAAGCAGGAACTGGCGGAGTTCTATGTCGGCATCCAGGATTGGCTGTTGCCGCATCTGATCGATCGCCCTCTCACGCTCATCCGCTGTCCCGGAGGAGCGGAAAAGAAATGCTTCGTCCAACGTCACTCCTGGGCGGGCATGAGTTCCTTCATCCACCCGGAGATGGTGCCGGACGGAAAAAGCAAGCTGGAAGTGCTGACCGTTCGCGACATCCAGGGCGTTGTCGCGCTCGTGCAATCGGGCGTGCTGGAAATGCATGTCTGGGGCGCGACGCTGGCCGACCTGGAACGGCCCGACCGGCTTATCTTCGACTTCGATCCCGGAGAAGGCGTGGAATGGCCGCGCGTGATCGAGGGCGCGCTCGCTCTCCGTGAGCGTCTGAAGGGATTGCAGCTGGAAGGCTTCGTGAAGACGACCGGCGGCAAGGGTCTGCATGTGGTTGTGCCGATCAAGCCAAAAGCACCTTGGAAGGATGCCAATGCCTTCACGCGGGAGATCGCCGAGGCCATGGAGGCCGACGAGCCTGATCGCTACACGACCACGTCCGTCAAGCAGGAGCGCGAGGGTCGCATCTTCATCGATTATCTACGCAACAACCGGGAGGCCTCGGCAATCGCGCCCTATTCGTCTCGCTCACGACCCGGCGCTCCCGTGGCGACGCCGGTAGCCTGGGAAGAGCTGTCGTCCGATCTCAAACCCAACGGCTTCACCGTCGAGAATTTGAGCAAGCGCCTTACCGCGCTGAAGCGAGATCCCTGGGCGGGGATGAACAAGGTCGATCAGGTGCTACCCGAGCGCCGCACTGCGAAGCGAACATCGCGAAAAAGGTAAGACTCAGAAGATCGGAGCCTTGATCCCTTCCATCTCGAGCGCCTTCTGCACGGCGGGTCGTGCCAGCACACGCTCGGCGAGGGTGTTCAGGTTCGGAATGCTGCGTGGCGGGCGCGGCATGCCTCGGCCCCAGCGGATCAGCATGAACAGGAAGAGGTCCGCGGCGGAGAAGCGTTCGCCGAGAAGCCATGTCCTGTCGCCGAGCTGTCCAGAGATCACGTCGAACATGCGATTGAGGCGCTGCTCCGCTGCCTGCTTCACGACGGGCGCAGCCGCCTCGTCAGTCACATGCTCATGTGGATAGAACCAGGCGCGATACTCCGCCTGCGGCGTATTCGTGAGATGAATCATCCACTTGTAGAACTCAGCCCGCTCCGCCGTTCCGACGGCGGGGGCGAGGCCCGCATCTGGGAACTTGTCGGCAAGGTGCAAGGCGACAGCCGCCGTTTCGAACAGAACCAAGTCGCCGTCGATCAGAACCGGAATGCGTCCGCTGGGATTGAGCTTGAGATAATCAGGGCTTTTCTGGGCGTTCTGCCCCCGGTCCACGAGACGCAGCTCGAAATCGGCGCCGATTTCCCGCAGCATCATGTGCGGCAGCAGGCTGGCATTGCCGGGATAGTAGTAGAGTGAAAGCATCGTGGCAGCCTCTTCCATTTGGGCTGGTAAAACTCTGGTAAGTCCTGTCAGGACAACCGTAAAGAGTGCATCGGCAACGATCCAAACCTTCCTTTCCCGCCGCTATGCCCTATCGTCCTGAAGGAATGGAGGGTCGGGAATGCCAGATCAGGAAAAGTCCTTATTGGAAAAGCTCTGGGTCGAGCCCGGCGAGAAGTTCCGGCTGAAGGATCGCAACCCGCGGGACAAGTCCCTCTTCGGCGACGAGCTGGAGACGAAGGCCGCCACGGCCGCTCTTGCGAAGGACATCGATACCCTGCAGGACCGGCTCTATGCGGAAGGCTCCCGGGCTCTGCTCGTGATCCTTCAAGGCACGGATACGTCGGGCAAGGACGGCACGATCCGCGGCGTGTTCAATGCGACCGGACCTTTGGGCGTGTCGGTCCACGCCTTCGGTCCGCCCTCGCGACTTGAACTGGCGCACGACTATCTCTGGCGCGTCCATGATGCCTGTCCGAGACGTGGCACCATCGGCATTTTCAACCGGTCCCATTATGAGGACGTTCTGATCGGCAAAGTGCACAAGCTTGCACCGGATAAGATCATCGAGCAGCGCTACGAACAGATCAACGCCTTCGAGAAGATGCTGGTGGAAACCGGCACCACGATCCTCAAGTTCATGCTGCACATTTCAAAGGATGAGCAGGAGGAGAGGCTTCAGGAGCGTCTCGACGATCCGACGAAGCATTGGAAATTTAACCCGGGCGACCTGGAGGACCGGGAGCACTGGGACGATTACCAGGAGGCCTATGAGGTCATGCTCAACCGCTGTTCGACCAGATGGGCCCCCTGGTATGTCATCCCCGCCGACCGGAAATGGGTCCGCAACGCGGCTATCGCGACCATCGTCAAGGCGACCCTCGAGGAGATGGACCCGCAATATCCGAAAGTCTCCTGGAAACCAGAAGACTTCAAGATCGAGTAGACCGCTATTGCTGGATACCCGGATAAGCCCATAGCCCTGAGACCCGCATGAGATCGCGGTAGATCACCATCCTCTCGTCCTTCGAGACTTTGGCGGCCTCCTCAATCGACGGTGCGTCGAGCGCGACAACGGGAAGGATCGGCGCACTGATGTCGTATTGCCGGAAGGCATCCTCAAGCAAAGTGCGAGCGCGGCGCATGTGGCTGGAGCTTGTTACCAGGATGACCGCATCGGCCGTGTGGCGCTTCAGCAGATTGGCGACGTTCAGCACGTTCCCGACCGTATCCTTCGATTTGTCCTCGATCAGGATGCGATCGCGGTCGACGCCTTTTTCGACGAGCCACTTGGTCATGACATCACCCTCCGTGACGCCGGCTTGAGGCTGACCGCCGGTGACCATGATGCGCGCCGTCGGGTTGGCATTGGCGGCCTTCAAGGTGACGTCCAGGCGATCGAGGAGGGGCTTTTCCGCCGTTCCATCCTTGGCCAACGCATAGCCGAGAGCGACGATCATCACGCGGCCCGGAACCGTCGGCGCATCCACGTTCGGACGCTCGGCCATGATAGCCTCGGCGCGGGCGAAGAGCTGGCGATAGGTCTCGGCTCGCGCGCGGTCGAGAGCGGCAAGAGCCTGATCCGTCAAAGCCGCTTCATCGGCCTTGCCCTCGATGCGGGCGAGCGCCGCGAGCCAGGCCTGGGCATCGAAGGAAGACGGGTTCTTGGCGAGGATATCCTCATAGGTCGCGCGAGCACCGGCAAGATTCTTCTGCAGAATCTGGGACGAAGCGACGGCAAAGCGGAAATCGAGACGCTCTGGCGCAAGCGAAGAGGCCTCCGCGAAGGCTTTTTCCACCACATCGTAACGGCCATGCAGGGTGATGCCCTTGAAGACCTCGGCTTCCGCCTTCTTCACGTCCCCACCGGACCAGTAGTATTGCATACCGGTATCAACGAGCGTCTTGATCCGGCCCGTATTGCCCGGGTCGAAGGCATAGGCCGTCACCGACACGGACAATGCGAGGAGAGTGGTTGCGCTGATGGTTGCGAACTGACGCATCTTGAGGGCCTCCATGATTTGGCAGGGCATTCAAGCTGGAGCCGACGACAATCGGATGTCAAACCCAATCCCATCCACAGCCAGGGTGAACTTTCGGATGGTCTTGCCGAGCGGGGGTTTAAGCGCGACAATAATCCTCATGAAAAGCATCCTTATCCCGATTGAAGATCACGGTATCGTCGAGCCTCAGCTGCAGGCGGCCCTGCAACTCGGCCGATTGTTCGACAGCTATATCGAGGGGATTGCCATCACCCCCGATTACCCGGTCGTGCTGCCGGTGGACATCGCCATCGGCGTGCCCTCCCCCATCACCCCGGAGAACCGCCTCGAAATGGCCCGCGCCTGCCGCGAGCGGTTCGAGGCCTTCATGACGACGCAGCAGATTGCGCGCGCCTCCGCGGGCCTTCCAGGACTGAGTTCCGGCTGGCGGCAGGATGGCCTGATGGAAGACGCGTTCCTCGGCGCCTATGGTCGGGTTTTCGATCTCATCGTGGTCGGGCGGCCGGATGGATCGAACGGTCAGACGCGTCTCTCCACCGTGGAGGCGGCCCTGTTCGAGACCGGCCGTCCCGTTCTCGTAGCACCGCCAGATGCGCCCCGGACCTTCGCCGAAACCGCCGTAATCGCCTGGAACCGGAGCACGGAAACGGCCCGCGCTGTCCTGGGATCGATGCCGCTGCTCAAGCAGGCACGGCGCATCGTGGTTCTCGAACTCGACGATTGGGGCGTGCCCGGCCCGTCCGGATCGGAACTTGCAAGGCATTTGAGGATGCACGATCTGCCGGCGGAGGCGATCACGGCGCCGGACCCGTCGAACAAGCCCGGTGAGACCATTCTCTCGAAAGCCGCTGCTCTCGGATGCGATCTTCTTGTGAAGGGCGCCTATACACAGAGCCGCCTGAGGCAGATGTTCTTCGGTGGCGCCACCAGCCACATCTTGAGCAACGCCACCATGCCCGTTCTGATGGCTCACTGACAGGACATATCTTTCTCCATGTTCAGAGATGTCGCCGTTGTTCTTGACGATCGCTTCCAGCACTTGGTCAAAGGATCAGCGCGCCTGGAAAAACTGGCGGAAGGCTGCCGTTGGGCGGAGGGCCCGGCCTATTTCCCGGCCGGCCGCTATCTTGTCTGGAGCGATATCCCCAACGACCGAATGATGCGCTTCGACGAGACATCGGGCGCCGTCAGCGTCTTTCGTCATCCGGCCGGGTATTCCAATGGCAACACGGTCGACCGGCAGGGCCGCCTCGTCACCTGCGAGCATGGCAACCGACGCGTGACGCGTACGGAGCATGACGGCTCCATCACGGTGCTCGCCAGCCACCACCAGGGTAAGCGCTTCAACAGTCCCAACGATGCGGTGGTGAAGTCCGACGGCTCGATCTGGTTCACGGATCCTGCCTATGGCATCGATTCCGATTACGAAGGACACAAGGCGGACAGCGAGGTCGGCGCCTGCCATGTGTACCGCATCGATCCTCAGACGGGTAATACAGGCATCGTCGGCGACGATTTCGTCCGCCCGAACGGGATCGCCTTCTCGCCCGACGAAACACGCCTCTACGTGGCCGATACCGGCGCGACCCACGTCAAGGACGGGCCGCGCCATATCCGCGTCTTCGATGTGAACGCCGATGGCAGCCTCTCGGGCAGCAAGGTCTTCGCCACCTGCACGCAGGGCCTGTTCGACGGCTTCCGGCTGGACGAGGCAGGGCGGATCTGGACCAGCGCCGGAGACGGTGTCCATTGCTATGATCCTGACGGCACGCTGATCGGCAAGATCCTGGTGCCGGAAGGCGTGGCGAACGTGGTCTTTGGCGGACCGAAACGGAACCGCCTTTACATCTGCGCCACCACCTCGCTCTACGCAATCATGCTGCCCGTGAACGGGGCGAAGACGTTTTAATCACTCACACCCTCACGCCCCTCCACCGTCATGAGCGTCGCGGTGAGCAGGGCGATGTGCTTCTCGACGTCCTCACGGATAGCGAAGACGTCGGTCTGCGCGAGGGTGAGCGTCCGTCCCGCCTTGATGACCCTGCCCCGGGCGATCATGCGTTCGCCGATCCCCGGTGCCAGGAGGTTGATCTTGAACTCAGTGGTGAGCACGCCGGCGCCGGGCGGCATCAGGGTCAGGGCGGCATAGCCGGCGGCGGAATCCGCAATACTGGCCAAAGCTCCCGCGTGAACGAAGCCGTGCTGCTGCGACACTGCCTTGGAGGCAGGCAGCGAGATCTCGACCTGACCGGGCGATACGCGCACTAGAGAGGCACCCAGCGTCACCATCAATCCTTGAGCCCCAAAGCTCGCTCGAACGCGGGCTTCGTACTCAGGATCTTTGGGCGTCGGCTCACTCATTTCGCTGTCTCCAGGGGCTTTCAACCTAAGTCAGACGTCAAAAGCCTTGGAATCAAGTTATTTTTCCCTCATTGATCCGGCCCATGAGTCACTCCGCTTCGTCTTCCGCGCCGAAAGTGCGCTCGGGCACGCTTGTCGGCATCGGCCTGATGCTGCTCGGCGTCTTTATGTTCGCCATGAACGACGTCATGGGAAAGTGGCTCGTCGCCACCTATTCCGTCGGCCAGGTCCTGCTCCTGCGTAGTGTTGCGGCCCTGGCGGTTTTGCTGCCTCTGATGCGGCAGCGAAAGGTGCCCTTCGCCATTCCGCCGCAACCGGGCCTGCACGCGGTGCGGATCATCCTCTCGACGCTTGAAGTCGCCTGCTTCTATTGGGCGGTCACTTACCTGCCCCTGGCGGACGTGATGACCTATTATCTGGCCGGGCCGATCTATGTGGCGGCTTTTGCAGCTTTCTGGCTCGGTGAGAAGATCGACAAGCCGCGCATCCTTGCCATCGGGGTCGGCTTCGTCGGCATTCTCATCGCTCTACGTCCGTCCCCTGCCACCCTGTCCCTGCCCGCTCTCATCGCGCTCGCGGGAAGCCTGTTCTACTCGCTCCTGATGATCACGACCCGCAAATTACGGGAAACAGACGATGCGACGCTCGTCTTCGGACAGATTCTCGGCACGCTGATCTTCGGCATCGTTGCAGCCCCTCTCGCCTGGGTGACGCCCGGTCCGCTCGATCTCGCAGGTCTGTTCCTGCTCGGCATCGTCTCCATGGCGGCCCATGTCTGCGTCAACCGCTCGCTGAAGATTGCACCGGCCTCGGTCGTCGCGCCCTATCAGTACACGCTGATCGTGTGGGCCATCATACTGGGCTACCTGTTCTTCGGCGACGTCGTCGGATTCTGGACACTCGTCGGCGCCGCCGTGATCTGCGGCGCCGGAGTGGTTCTGATCCTCTTGGAACGCGAAGCCGCACGGCGCGGTCGCGAGGCGAAGGATATCGAAACGCCGGTGTTGCCAGAGGCCTGATCCGGCCCGGCAACCTTGTGTCATTTTCCCTGCGGATGGTCCGAGAGTCGAACTTGACACTTAGCTTGGCGACGCAGTCAATGACCCCATAAAACATGGGGAGTTCGATGCGCCTGAAGCTTACATTCGCTGCCGCTGCGGCAGGCATTCTTTTTGCGTCCGCGGCCTTCGCGCAAGACATCAAGATCGCGCTGATCGCCGGCAAGACGGGTCCGCTTGAGGCTTATGCCAAGCAGACCGAAGCCGGCTTCATGATGGGCCTGGAATATCTCACGAAGGGCACGATGGCGGTCAACGGCCGCAAGATCAACGTGATCGTGAAGGACGACCAGCTCAAGGCCGATCTCGCCAAGACCCTGCTGGAGCAGG
The DNA here is from genome assembly GCF_055792825.1 of Microvirga sp. GN3. Lineage (NCBI taxonomy): Bacteria > Pseudomonadati > Pseudomonadota > Alphaproteobacteria > Hyphomicrobiales > Methylobacteriaceae > Microvirga > Microvirga sp. GN3. Next base: position 170,259 of record NZ_JBVVAK010000001.1, on the reverse strand, counting down.
CCTATAACGACGACGATGTCGATCTCGCGGTCGGCACCACGTCGTCCGCGGCGGCTCTCGCGATGCTGCCGGTAGCCGAGGAAAACGGCAAGGTGCTGATCGTGGAGCCCGCCGTGGCGGACGCGATCACCGGCGAGAAGTGGAACCGCTTCATCTTCCGCACCGCGCGCAACTCGACCCAGGACGCCTATGGCGCTGCAGCCGCCGTTCCAGCAAGCGGTGACGTCTCGATCGCGACCCTCGCGCAGGATTACGCCTTCGGCAAGGACGGCGTTGCAGCTCTCAAGAACGCGCTCGCCGAGATCCGTCCGAATGCGAAAGTAGTGTTCGAGGAATATGCACCGCAGAACGCCACGGACTTCACCGCTTCCGCCCAGCGCATCTTCGACGCGCTCAAGGACAAGCCGGGCAAGAAGATCATCAACATCATCTGGGCCGGACAGCACCCGCTGCCGAAGATCGCCGATCTGAAGCCGGAGCGCTTCGGCATCGAGATTGCGCCCGGCGGCAACATCCTGCCGGCCATGCAGATCTACAGGAACTATCCCGGCATGGAAGGCGCGGTGTATTACTATTATGCCTTCCCGAAGAACGCGATGAACGACTGGCTCGTGGCCGAGCACCAGAAGCGCTACAACGCGCCGCCGGACTTCTTCACCGCAGGCGGCTTCGCCGCGGCCTCCGCTGCCGTCACGGCGATCCAGAAGGCAGGCGGCACCGATACCGAGAAACTGATCGCGGCGATGGAAGGCATGACCTTCGAAACGCCGAAGGGTCCCATGACCTTCCGCAAGGAAGACCATCAGGCCCTGCAGGAGATGTATCACTTCAAGGTCAAGGCCAATGGCAAGGATGCGAACGACCTGCTCGATCTCGTCGGTGTCATCCCAGCCGATAAGATGCCGGTCCCGGTTCGCAACAAGCGCTAAGCCCACGTGACCTTATCGGCGACAACGACGCCCGCGCTCGAAACGCGCGGGCTTACCATTCGTTTCGGCGGCCATGTGGCCGTCAACGATGTGTCGTGCCGGTTCACGCCCGGTACGCTCACGGCGATTGTTGGTCCGAACGGCGCCGGCAAGACGACCTATTTCAATCTCATCTCCGGCCAGCTGCGCGCCACCTCCGGACAGGTCATCGTCGAGGGCGAGGACATCACGGGATTGCCGCCCTCCACGCGGACCCGGCGCGGACTCGGGCGCGCGTTTCAGCTCACCAACCTGTTCCCACAATTGACGGCGCTTGAGAATGTCCGCCTCGCCGTGCAGAGCCGCGCCGATGCGGGCTGGGCCCTGTTCAACGTGTGGAACACGCGCCGCGATCTGATCGAGAAGGCGGAAAGCATCCTGGAAAGGGTGCGCCTTACCGACAAGCGCCACATCGCCCCGAAGGCTCTCTCGCATGGCGATCAGCGCAAACTCGAAGTGGCGCTTCTGATCGCCATGGAACCGAAGGTCTTCATGTTCGACGAGCCGACCGCCGGCATGAGCGTCGACGAGGTGCCGACCGTGTTGGAGCTCATTCACGACATCAAGCAGCGCGGGGATGCCACGGTGCTTCTCGTGGAGCACAAGATGGACGTGGTGCGCTCACTCTCCGACCGCATCATCGTGCTGCACAACGGCACGCTCGTCGCCGACGGCGAGCCTGCGGAGGTCATTGCCTCGCCGGTGGTGCAGGAAGCCTATCTCGGCGTGGAGACCACCCGTGACTGAGCCCCTCCTCCAGCTGAGCGATGTGCATACGCATATCGGCCCCTATCACATCCTCCACGGCGTGGACTTCGCCGTGCCCGCCGGCGAGCTGACGATGCTGCTCGGCCGCAACGGCGCCGGCAAGACCACGACGTTGCGCACCATCATGGGCCTGTGGCAGGCCTCCTCCGGCCGCATCCGTTTCGACGGCCGCGACATCTCCACGGCTTCCACGCCGGACATCGCGCGTTCGGGCATCGCCTATGTGCCAGAGGCCATGGGCATCTTCACCGACCTGACCGTGCGCGAGAACATCGTGCTCGCCGCGCGCAGCGGGCCGGTCGACAAATCCCGGCTCGACTGGATCCTCGGGCTGTTTCCCGCCCTCAAGCGCTTCTGGAACCTGCCGGCGGGAAATCTCTCCGGCGGCCAGAAGCAGATGCTCGCCATCGCCCGCGCCATCGCGGAGCCGCGCCGTCTTCTGCTCATCGACGAGCCGACCAAGGGCCTGGCGCCCGTGATGGTGCGATCCATGATCGAGGCGTTCAAGGCGCTGAAAGCGGAGGGCGAGACGATCCTGCTCGTGGAGCAGAATTTCTATGCCGCCTCGGCGCTCGGCGACAACGTGGTCGTCATGGATGACGGGCGCATCGTGCATACCGGCGCCATGCGCGAGCTGGTCGAGGACAAATCCCTGCAGCAGCGCCTGCTCGGCCTCTCTCTGGATGCGCACCAATGAGCGACATGACCGCTGAAACATCGGCCCCGACCGAGTTGCCGCGCGCCAAGACGGACTGGCTGCCCCTCCTCCTGATCCCGGCCCTCGCCCTCCTGGCGCTGCCCTTCGTCGGCAGCCCTTCGACCTGGGTGACGCTCACGGTGGCGGGCCTTGCCATGGGCATGATGATCTTTCTCATGGCCTCGGGCCTCACCCTCGTCTTCGGCCTGATGGACATCATCAATTTCGGTCACGGCGTCTTCATCTCGCTAGGTGCCTACGCCACGCTCCTCGTGCTCGGGCCGCTCGCCGGCTGGGCGACGGCGGATTCCATCGGGCTAAACCTCGCGCTGCTGCTCCTGTGCATCCTGTGCGCCATGGCGGTAACCGGCGTGGTCGGCGCCGTGTTCGAGCGCGTCATCGTGCGCCCGGTCTATGGCAGCCACCTGAAGCAGATCCTCGTCACCATGGGAGGGTTGATCGTGACCGAGCAGGCGATCCATGCGATCTGGGGCGCCTCGCCGATCCCGATCCCGCTGCCACAGTCGCTGCGCGGCGCCTTCGTGTTCGGCGACATCGTCATGGAGCGTTACCGCGTCGTGGCGGTCGTCATCGGGCTCGTGGTCTTCCTCGGCATGCAGCTTCTGCTCAACCGCACCCGCATCGGCCTTTTGATCCGGGCCGGCGTCGAGAACCCCGAGATGGTCGAGGCTCTCGGCTACCGCATCCGCCGCCTCTTCGTCAGTGTCTTTATCGCGGGCTCCGCGCTCGCCGGGCTCGGCGGCGTCATGTGGGCGTTCTATCGCCAGACGCTGACCGCCGGCATGGGCATGGAAGTGATGGTGCTGGTCTTCATCGTCATCATCATCGGCGGCCTCGGCTCCGTCGGCGGCTGCTTCGTCGGCTCGCTCCTCGTCGCGCTCGTCGTCAATTATGTAGGCTTCATCGAGCCCAAGCTCGCCCTGATCTCCAACATCCTCGTCATGGCCCTCGTCCTGATCTGGCGTCCGCAGGGCCTGTTTCCGGTGGCCCGCCGATGAGCACCTCCCCCACCCTCGCCCTTCCCTTCGACGAGACGCGCCGACGCGGCGGTTTCTTAAGCGCGATCCTGTCCTCGGACATGCCGCGCTCGCGGGTGCTCAGCGCCATCCTCATCGCCATCCTGCTGGTTCTCGCCGCGACGCCGTTCCTGTTCTCCGGCAGTCAGCCGGTCGGCACGGCGGCGAAGATCTGCGTCTTCATCGTGCTGGTCGCGAGCTATGACCTTCTACTCGGCTATTCCGGCATCGTGTCCTTCGCCCACACCATGTTCTTCGGAATCGGCGGCTACGGCATCGCCATTGCGCTCGAGCGCTCGGGCCCGACCTGGGGTTCGGCCGCCATCGGGCTCATATCGGCCCTCGCCCTGTCCGCCGTGCTGGCCGTCGCCATCGGTCTCCTGTCGCTGCGGGTGCGCGCCATCTTCTTCTCGATGATCACCCTTGCAGTCGCCTCGGCAGCAGCCGTTTTCGCCTCGCAGATGTCGAACATCACCGGTGGTGAAGATGGATTGTCGTTCCAGCTGCCGCAGGCGCTGCGCCCCGCCTTCCGGCTCCTGTCCGAGCCGTTGTTCGGCACGGCAATCAACGGGCGGCTCCTCGCCTATTATCTCGTCTTCTTCGTCTCGCTCGCCGTCTTTCTCACACTCCTGCGCATCGTGAACTCTCCCTTCGGGCGCGTGCTCCAGGCGATCCGTGAGAACGAGTTCCGGGCGGAGGCGCTCGGCTATCGCGTCGTCGCCTATCGCACGGCAGCCTCCGTGATCTCGGCGCTCGCCGCGACCATCGCCGGCGCGCTCATGGCCCTGTGGCTCCGTTATAACGGGCCCGACACCACCCTTTCCTTCTCGATCATGGTCGACATCCTGCTCATGGTCGTGATCGGCGGCATGGGCACCATGTACGGCGCAGTCATTGGCGCCGCGCTGTTCGTCCTGGCCCAGAGCTATCTGCAGGTGCTGATGGGCGCCGGGAGCGCGGCCCTGGCGGGCATCCCGCTCCTGCCCAACCTCATCCACCCGGATCGCTGGCTCCTGTGGCTCGGAGCGCTGTTCATCATCAGCGTCTATGCCTTCCCGGGCGGCATCGTCGGGCGTCTGCGGCAAGCCAAGCAATAAAGGTTAGGTCGGGAAACCTTCGGCAACCTCGAACCGTTTCCTCTGCAAAGAGCGGAGGAGACGTAATGAGCCGTGCCTTTGTTCGCGAAATCGAGGGTGGAGAGGCCTTCGAGGACCTTCCGGACCGGATGATCAGTCCGCATCATCTCGTCACACCCTCGGGTCTGGCCCAGATGGATGCGGAAATCGAGGCCTTGCATCAGCGCCTCGACGAAGCTCAATCCGCTGATGACAAGGCCGAAGTGGCGCGCCTCAACCGTGACCTGCGCTATTGGTCCGCCCGCCGGGCATCCTCGGAGGTGGTGCCGCCTCCCACGGACACCGCTCATGTCCGCTTCGGCGCGCGCGTCACCTTCGAGCGCGAGGACGGACGGCGCCAGACCTACCGGATCGTCGGTGAGGACGAAGCCGACCCGGCCAAAGGGAGCCTGTCCTACGTTTCGCCCCTGGCGCAGGAACTCATGGGCAAGGAGATCGGCGACGTGGTGCCGATTGGACAGACAACGGCTAAAATCGTCGAGATCGGTTTGTGAGAACTTCCTTATTCCCGCCCGTCATCACCGGCCTTGTGCCGGTGATTTCGAGAGGACTGCCGCAATGTCATTCCCGGCCGAAGCGGAGGGGAAGGGAATCCACCCACAGACTCTCCCTCTCCGCGCCATGGATCCCCTTCCCGGTCCTGCGGACCGCCGGGGATGACACGGAAGCGTTACTCCGCGGCGGCCGCGTAATAGGCGCGCTTGGCCTCGTACATCAGAAGATCGGCGCGCTTGACGACGGTTTCCAGCCTTTCGCCCGGTTGGCTCGTCGCAGCGCCCATGGCGAAATTGAGTGGCAGACCAGTGTAGAACTGGTTGTTCACCTCAAGCAGGTTCTCGATACTCTCCATCACGACCTTGCCGTCGCGTTCATCGGTTCCCGGCAACAGCAGGGCGAACTCGTCGCCGCCGATACGCGCGGCATAGGATGGCTTGTCGACCGCCTTGTTCAGCACCTCGCCGGCACGGCGCAGCAATGCGTCGCCTGCGCCGTGGCCAAGCTGATCGTTCGCGGCCTTCAGGCCGTTGAGATCGATAATGACGACGGTGACCGGAAACGGCCCCTTGCGCTCCAGGCGGTTGAGTTCGTCGACATAGAAGGAGCGATTGTAAAGCTTGGTCAGAACGTCGTGCTTACCGAGATATTCAAGATAGGCCTCGGCACGCTTGCGCGCGGTGATATCGGTCAGCGCCACCTGGACCAGCGACCAATCCTTCTCGTAGCCGGGCAGCACGGAAAACTGCAGATGAAGGTGCAGCTCGTCTCCCGACAAGGAATAATTGACGACCTCGCGCTGCTGGAAAGCTTTTCCGTTCCAGAGATCGATCAGCTGCTCCTTGAAATGCTCCCGCATCTCGTCGCGGAAGACGTCGCCGAGGCGCAGCAGCAGGGTCTGCTTGTCGGGCGCGGAGAAGAGCTCGAGCGTATGCCGGTTGACGTCGATCACGCGGATCTCGCTCATGCAGCGGGTGACGAATTCCGGATGAACATCCGTGAACACGCGAAAATCGGTGATTCCCTGCCGGCGCACGTCGTCGAGTAGCCGCTTGACCGAACTGAAATCCTCCACCCAGAGCGACACGGGCGAGTGCTCGAACAGGCCCCGGGCATAAGTCTCGCTCGTCGCCAGCTGCCGGCGAGCTGTCTCACGCTCGGTCACGTTCTCGATGGCAATCAGAACCCGGTCCCACCGTTCGTCGTGCCCAGGCAGAACGCTGCCCTTGAGCTGGATGTCGAGTCTCTTTCCCGACAGGGTGTAATTCACCGTGTTGCTGAAAAATTCCGTCTGACCGTCCCAGAGCTGCACCAGCTCCTCGATGTGGGTTTTCAGCATGTCATTGCGGAAAATCCGGCCGAGATTGTCGACCAGCTGCGGCAGGCCTTCGGCTTCATACAAGCTGAGGGTCTTGCGGTTCACCTTGATGACACGGATCAGACTAGAGCAGGACTCCACACGGGTCGTGTCCTCCAAGAGATAGTCCCGCAGCGAGGTTACGCCTTCCGCACGCCAGCGTTCGAAAAGCGCCTTGAGGCCACTGTAATCTTCGAGCCAGAGGGAAACGGGCGCCAGCTCAAACATCTCGGCATCATCGGCGAGTTCGCCTGCCGGCTGAACACTGAAACGGTCGGCTTTGGAGGACAGCATGGAAGGCCTGAAGATAAACCTGATCTCAGGCGCAATTCAGCTCAGACCCGCAATGTAATACTAGGTCAAATACGACGTTTTTCCAGGCATGATGAAAAGATGTGCAAGAAGCAGGCATTCTTGCAACACTGCCGTTTTGTCGCAGCGACTTCGGTTATCGGTGAAATTCTGCCCTCTTCCTTAATTGCTCTTTGCTAACCTTTACTCGGAACGACAGCCGTCGCTTCGATCTCGATCCGCGCAGCCTTCTCCACGAGCCGCACGACCTGAACGAGAGCCATGGCGGGGTAATGGGTGCCGAACACGTCCCGATAGGCACGGCCCAGCTCACGGAGATTGGCGAGGTACTCGTCGATATCGACCACATACCAGGTCAAGCGCACGAGATGCCGGGGTTCTGCTCCTCCTTCGGCCAGGATGGCACGAATGCTCTCGAAGATCTGACGGGCCTGCGCGACGAATCCATCGGCGAAGGCTTCCTTCTCATCCCAGCCGACGATGCCGCCCGTGACGACGATCCTGCCCTCGGCCATCATGCCGTTGGCATAGCCCTTGGGCGTCGGCCAGTGTTTCGGATTGAGGACTTCTGGTCCATCGTCGATGCCAGGCATGGGAGTGCCTTCCAGAGCGGCTGTCATTGTTGTTCCTCCCTTTATTGACCGGACACGGTGCCACGATCGCTGGAGCGCTGTGCCTCCAGCATCTTCACGAGCTCGCGCGCGATCACGACCTTCTGAACCTCGGTGGCGCCCTCATAAATGCGAAGGGCGCGGATTTCCCGATAAAGCTCTTCGACCTTCACGCCCTTGGTGACGCCGAGACCGCCGAAAATCTGCACGGCCTTGTCGATCACGCCCTGCGCCGTTTCCGTCGCGTACATCTTCGCCATGGCCGCTTCGCGTGTCACGCGCGGCGCTCCCTGATCCTTGGTCCAGGCCGCGCGATAGACGAGCAGCGCAGCACTGTCCACGCCAGTCGCCATATCGGCGAGAGCTCCTTGAGTCATCTGCAAGTCGCTGAGAGGCGCACCGAAGAGCTTGCGCGAGGATGCATGCTGCAGTGCCTCGGCCAGAGCGCGGCGCGCTAGTCCGAGCGCCGCGGCTCCGACCGTCGAGCGAAACACGTCGAGCGTCGCCATGGCGACCTTGAAACCTTCTCCCGGACCGCCGATGCGCTTCGCAAGCGGCAAACGACAGCCCTCGAACCGCAGGGTGGCAAGCGGATGCGGCGCGATGACATCGATGCGGCTCTCGATGCTCAATCCAGGCGTTCGCGCATCGACCACATAGGCGGACAGGCCCTTCGCGCCGGGCGCCTCGCCGGAACGGGCGAAGACCACATAATGATCCGCGATCCCGCCGTTGGAGATCCAGGTCTTCACGCCATCGATCCGCACATGACCGGGGCCATCCGGCGTGGCCGTGGTGCTCATGGCCGCCACATCCGATCCGGCCTCGGGCTCCGAGAGCGCAAAGGCCGCGATGGCATCTCCCCGCGCGACCGGCGGCAGATACTGCTCCTTGAGCGCATCCGAACCGAACAGGGTGATCGGTCCCGTGCCGAGGCCCTGCATGGCAAAGGCGAAATCCGCCAGGCCTTCGTGAGCTGCAAGAGTTTCCCGTGCCAGGCACAAGGTGCGCACATCGAAAGATGGATACAGGCCGCCATAGGCCTGCGGCACCACAGCCTTGAGCCATCCGCCTTCGCCCAAGCGGCGCACGATGCGGCGGCACGAGACATCCACGTCGTGATGATCGACGAGCGGTTTGATCTCCCTGGGAGCCCACGCGTTCAGGTCACCGGCAAACTGCCGGTGGCGGTCTTCGAAGAATGGCAAGGAGAGAAAGCTCGCATCGATCACGTCAATCTCCCTTGAAGACGGGCTTATCTTTCGCCGCGAAGGCGCGATAGGCGCGGGCGAAATCCTCCGTCGTCATGCACAAGGCCTGCGCCACGGCTTCGGCCTCGATCGCTTCCTCCACGGACATCGCCCATTCCATCGCGAGCATGCGCTTCGTCATAGTATTGGCATAGGTTGGCCCGGTGCCGATCGTGTGGGCCAGCGCCTGAGCCTCCTCGACAAGGCCGCCGGCTTCCACGAGACGACTGAAGAAGCCCCAACGCTCCCCCTCCTCCGCGTTCATGAAGCGCCCGGTATAGAGCAGTTCCGACGCACGCCCCTGGCCGATGATGCGCGGAAGAATGGCACAGGCACCCATGTCGCAGCCCGCAAGGCCGACCTTGTTGAACAAAAACGCCACCTTGGCTCCCGGTGCCGCAAGACGCAGATCCGACGCCATCGCCACGATGGCACCGGCTCCCGCGCAGATACCTTCGACCGCTGCGACGATGGGTTGCGGCGCGGCGCGCATGGCCTTCACCAACTCCCCCGTCATCCGCGTGAAGGCGGTGAGTCCCTTGGTATCCATTGCGACGAGCGGACCGATGATTTCGAACACATCGCCGCCGGACGAGAAATTGCCGCCCGCTCCCGTGATGACCACAGCCTTGACGTCATCGTCCTTGGCGCAGGCATGGAAGAAATCGGTCAGCTCGCGATAACTTTCGAAGGTGAGCGGGTTTTTCTTGTCCGGGCGGTTGAGGGTGACCGTCGCAACCGGCCCATCGACCGACAGAAGAAAATGACGTGGCTCGTAACCTGAGAGCGGCAAGGTGACGGAATTGGCAAACTGCGTCACTGGTCGTCTCCCATGATGGCGCGCCGGGCCGACAGCTTGGTCTTCGCGAGAAGTCGCATGAGATCGTTGCGTTCCTTCGCGCTGAGATCGCCGAAGAGATCGGCAATCCAATGCTCATGCTCACCTGCCATCGCCCGGAACTCGGCGCGGCCCTCCTCGGTCAGGCTGATCACCATGGCCCGCCTGTCCGTCGGCGACACGGTTCGGGCCACATGGCCGGACGCAACAAGCCGGTCGACGAGGCCGGTGAGATTGCCGTTAGAAACCATCATCCGCTTTGAAAGATCGGACAGCGTCATGCCATCCGGCGCCTTGTCGAGTTGCGCCATCAGATCGAAGCGGGGAAGCGTCACGTCGAAGCGCTCGCGCAGGCGGCGGCGCACCTCGCCTTCGATTAGGGTCGAGCAGGTGAGAAGCCGCAGCCACAGGCGCAGCTCCTCCCTGTGATCCTCGGGCATCTCGACCGCCTTCGTCTCGGCGTCGAGGGGAATTGCATGGTCGTCCATCTCTAGATTTCTCCACCGGCCACCACGATGGCCTGCCCCGTCACGGAGCACGCGCCCTCGCCGCACAGCCAGAGCACGGTATCGGCGATCTCCGAGGGATCGATCAACCGCCCCTGCGGATTGTGCTTCACGAGTTCGCCAAGCGCCTCGTCACGGGTTCTGTTCGTTTTCGCCATGATCCGATCAAGGCTCTCGGCCACGAGATCGGTATCGGTAAATCCAGGGCACACGGCATTGACCGTGACACCGCTCTTCGCCGTCTCAAGCGCGAGTGCGCGGACAAAGCCGATGACCGCATGCTTGGCGGCGCAATAGGCGCTCACATACGGATAGCCCTTGAGACCCGCAGTGGAGGCCACGGCGACGATGCGCCCGAAGCCGCGCTCCGTCATGGCACCCAGCACCGCCTGCGCCATGTTGGTGACGCCGAGCAGGTTCACGTCCAGCATCTGCCGGAAAATGTCAGGTCCCGATTTCATGAACGGCGCTGAGACAGCCGATCCCGCATTAGCGATCATCAGATCGACAGGGCCATAGCGCGTCACCGCCTCTTGAACGGCTCTCCGCACGGCATCGATATCCGTCACATCGGCAATGGCAGCGGCATGGGCGTCACCCCGCACGATCGCCTGTTCGAGCGATGCGGGAGAGCGCCCGACGATGGTGACGGTCGCCCCGGCCTGCACGAGCGATGCCGCGATGGCGCGGCCGATCCCGCGGCCGCCGCCCGTGACCAATGCATGCCGGCGCTTGAGAGATGTCATGGTCATATCATTCCGCCGCGAGAGGCTTCTCGCCGGCCTCCATCTTCAACTCCGCCCGGGTCTTCGGCTTCGCCTTCACCTTGAGCTCCTCGAGATCCTGCCGGTCGCGGACCGAGTTGCGGAAGATCTGATCCTTGCCGGCGAGATATTGCGGCGGGCAATGAATGTCCTTGGCGCCATACCAGGCGGCCGCCTTCATGGTGAAGAACGGATCGACCAGATGCGGCCGTCCGAGCGCGACGAGATCCGCACGGCCTGCCGCCAGGATCGTGTTCACCTGATCGGCCGCCGTGATATTGCCGACGCACATGGTGGCGACCTGCGCCTCATTGCGCACCTGATCGGAGAATGGCGTCTGGAACATGCGCCCGTAGATCGGCCGCGCCTCGCGCACGGTCTGGCCCGTCGAGACATCGACAAGGTCGACGCCATGTTCGGTGAAAGCACGCGCTATCTCCACCGCATCGTCACCCGTCACGCCACCCTCCGCCCAATCGGTCGCGGAGATACGCACCGACATGGGCTTGTGCGCGGGCCAGACCTCGCGCATGGCGTCGAACACCTCAAGCGGGAACCGCAACCGGTTTTCGAGAGAACCGCCATACTCGTCCGTACGCTGATTCGTAAGCGGCGACAGGAAGCTCGCCATCAGGTAGCCATGGGCGCAATGCAGTTCGAGCATGTCGAACCCGGCCCGCTCGCCGCGCTTGGCCGCTTCGACGAACTGCGTCTTGATGAGATCCATGTCGGCGCGCGTCGTCTCGCGCGGTACCTGGCTGTCCGGGAAATAGGGGATCGGCGACGCGGAGCAGATGTCCCAGGCACCCTCCTCAAGCGGCCGATCCATACCCTCCCACATGAGCTTGGTTGCGCCTTTGCGACCTGAATGTCCGAGCTGCAGGCAGAACTTGGCCCCCGAATTGGCATGGATGAAATCGACGATCCGCTTCCAGGCCGCTTCCTGCTCGTCGTTCCACAGACCCGTGCAGCCAAGCGTGATGCGCGCCTCCGGCGACACGCAGGTCATTTCCGTGAAGACCAGCCCCGCACCGCCCGAGGCGCGCGAACCGTAATGGACGAGATGGAAATCGCCAGGCACTCCTTCCTTCGCCGAATACATGTCCATCGGCGAGACCACGACGCGGTTGGCGACTGTCATCTCCCGCAGACGGAAGGGCTGGAACATGGGCGCGCTCGGGTTCTCGACCGAGACGTCGAAGCCTTGCTTTCGCACTTGCCGCGCAAAGGTCTGATCTACCGCGGCGACGAAATCCGGCGCGCGCAGACGCAGGTTGTCGTAGGTGATCGCCTTGGCGCGGGTCATGACGCCGAAGGCGAACTGCACCGGATCGAAATCCCAGAAGCGCGCTACGTGCTCGAACCAGACCAGGGAGACATCGGCCGCATGCTGCGTCTTCTCGACCTCCTCGCGCCGCCCGGTCTCGTAGAGAGACAGCGCACCCTCGACGCTCGGATCGCGACGGAAGGCCTCGAACAGCGCGATGGCGTCCTCCATGGCGAGCTTCGTGCCCGAGCCGATGGAGAAATGCGCCGAGGCCTTGGCATCGCCCAAAAGCACCTTGTTGCCCATGACCCAGCGCTTGCTGCGGATCATCGGGAAATTGCGCCAGATCGAGCGGTTGGTAAGGACGCGGTGGCCGCCAAGGAACCAGCCGAAGATCTTTTCCATGAGCGCCGCCGACTCGGTCTCGCTCTTGTCCTTCAACCCTGCCCGCTCGAAGGTCTCGGGATCGGTCTCGAACACCCAGGTCGAGCGGTTCGCCTCATATTGATAGGCGTGGGCAATGAAGGGGCCCCATTCCGTTTCCTGGAAGATGAAGGTGAAGGCATCGAGCGGTTTGGTGGAGCCCATCCAGGTGAACTTGTTGGGCCGCAAATCCACCTCCGGCTGGAAGTGGTCCGCATAGCGCTCGCGGAAACGGCTGTTGATGCCATCTGACACGACCACGAGATCCGCATCCGAGAACAGGCTCTCGTCATCCACGTCGACTTCGTAGCGCAGTCGGATACCAAGCTCTTCCGCACGATCCTGCAGGACGAGGAGCAATGTGCGGCGCGAGCAGCCGCAGAAGCCATTGCCGCCGATCCGGTGCTCGGTGCCGCGAAAATGGATCGCGATGTCGTCCCAATAGGCGAATTCCCGGACGATCCGCTGATAGCTCGGCAGATCGTACTTCTCGAAATTGTCGAGGGTGGCATCGGAAAACACGACGCCGAATCCGAACGTCTCGTCGGCGCGGTTGCGCTCATAGATCGTGATGTCCGATTCCGGCCGAAGCTTCTTCAGCAGGATCGCGAAATAAAGCCCCGCCGGGCCGCCGCCGATGATCGCCGTCTTCATGAGAATCCTACCCGAGAATTTGCATTTATTATTTTAAGCTTAAAATAATTTTTGATCAACTGGTGCGATCCGGTTGGTGACGCGTTCAGGCGCTCATCGCCTCGTGGTGACCTTCGGCCTCCTGGGCGATCCGGCGCAACTCGAAACGTTGCAGCTTGCCGGTCTGGGTGCGCGGCAGAGCCTCGACGAATTCGATGAGGCGCGGATACTTATAAGGCGCGATCTCCGCCTTAACGTGATCCTGCAGCACCTTCGTCAATTCGGGTCCCGGGACATGGCCGGGACGCAGGACCACATAGGCCTTGACCACCGTTCCGCGCCCATCGTCGGGAGCCCCCACTACGCCGCATTCGGCAACGGCCGGATGCGTGAGGAGCGCGGCCTCGACCTCCGGACCGGCGATGTTGTAGCCCGCGGAAATGATCATGTCGTCGGAGCGGGCCTGGTACCAGAAGTACCCGTCCTCATCCAGGAGGTAGGTGTCGCCAGTGATGTTCCAGCCGTCCTGCACGTATTTACGCTGCCGCTCGTCGGCGAGATAGCGGCATCCGGTTGGCCCGCGCACGGCCAGGTGGCCGATGCTGCCGGGCGGAAGGTCGCGCCCCTCGTCGTCGACGACTTTCGCCTCGTAGCCTGGAACGGGCTTTCCCGTCGCGCCGGGACGGATCTCGTCCTCGGTCGCGGCGATGAAGATGTGCAGCATCTCGGTGGCGCCGATCCCATCCATGAGGCTGATGCCGGTCGCCGCCTTCCAGGCCTCGAAGGTGCCCTTCGGCAGCGACTCGCCAGCGGAGACGCATTTGCGCAAGGACGAGATGTCGCGTCCTTCCAGCTTCGACAGCATAGCGCGATAGGCGGTCGGCGCCGTGAAGCAGATGGTCGCCCGATACTGCATGATGGCCGGCAGAAGGTCGTCAGGCCCGGCCTTCTCCAGCAGCACCGTCGAAGCGCCGACACGCATGGGGAACAGCACGATGCCGCCGAGGCCGAAGGTGAAGGCGAGCGGTGGAGAGCCGATGAAACGGTCGCCCGGCCCCGGCCGCAGCACATTCTTGGCATAGCCGTCACAGATAGCCAGCATGTCGCGGTGGAAATGCATGGTGCCCTTCGGCTCGCCGGTCGTGCCAGAGGTAAAGCCGATCAGGCAGACATCGTCCGCCGCCGTATCGACGGCTTCGAAATCCGGCGAGGCTTCGGCGAGCAGGGCCTCGAGGCTGTCGGGCTTGCCCGATCCCCAATAGACCACATGCTGCAAGCTGGGCGCCATCGTCCTGGCGCGCTCCATTTCCTCCGCGAGGCGATGATCGCAGAGAGCGATGGTGATCTCGGCCTTCCTCAGCGGATAAGCGATCTCCTTGGCGCGCAAGAGCGGCATGGTCGCCACGACGACGCCACCAGCCTTCAGGACTGCCAGATAGGCTGCCACTATCATCGGGGTGTTGGCAGAGCGCAGCAGAACGCGATTGCCCGGCACGAAGCCGAGCCTGTGGATCAGCACGTTACAGATCCGATTCACGCGCTCCTGAAGCGCGCGGTAGGTGAGCGTCTCGGTCGGGCTGATGAGGCAAGGTTCGTCCCCCCTCCCCTCATTGACCCATCGGTCGAGAAAGGCCACCGCGCAGTTGAGCCGCTCGGGATATTGGAGCTCGGGGCGGGTGAACTGGAAGGTCGGCCACTGATCCCGAGGCGGAAGATTATCCCTCGCGAAGGTATCCACATGCGCCGTGTCCGCCATCGTCCGCTCCTCTGTCTTATTATGCGGCAGGAGAACGGAGCTCGCTAAGCTTGGCTGGTTTGGGGCGCTCATATTTGGAGCCGCGCGCCGCGGCGAACTCCGTATCGCTGCCCATTACCGCCAATCACGCGCTCGTCATTTCGCCTGCTTTCCCCTGCGGAACAATCCGCTTGAAGAACCTGAAAAATATTTTAATCTTAAAATAATCCTTGGCAATCCCAAAGATTGAGGAAAGACTGGGGACGCCGGGGGAAAAGCTCCGACAAAGGGAGTGTTCGGCAGAAAAGTTTTGCGGCAGAGTATCGCCGACTTGTCCGTCGAGGCGTCTCACGTCCCGTCGGGAACAATCACGCAGCACAGCAAATGTGCGCAGGGAACAGCCACTCGGGAGACTATGATGAACGTGACGATCAAAACCCTTGGCCTTGCAGCGGCTTTTGGCCTGGCTGCCGCACCGGCCATGGCGCAGGAGAAGCTGAAGGTCGGACTGCTTTTGACCCTCTCCGGCCCGTCGGCCGTGCTCGGCCAGCAGGCCCGTGACGGTTTCCAGCTTGCGGTGAAGGACCTCGGCGGCAAGCTCGGCGGGCGTGATGTCGAAGTGATCGTCGTCGACGACGAGTTGAAGCCCGACGTGGCCGTAACGAAGGTCAAGGGTCTCCTGGAGCGCGATAAGGTGGACTTCGTCGTCGGCCCGATCTTCTCGAACGTGGCTGTTGCCGTCCACAAGCCCATCGTGGACGCGAACACATTCTATATCAGCACCAATGCGGGCCCCTCGAACCTCGCAGGCAAGAGCTGCAACCCGTACTTCTTCGCGACATCCTACCAGAACGACCAGAACCACGAGGTTCTCGGCAAGGTGGCGCAGGACCGCGGCTACAAGAAGGTCTATCTGCTGGCACCGAACTATCAGGCCGGCAAGGATGCGCTCGCCGGCTTCAAGCGCCACTACAAGGGCGAGATCGTCGAGGAATCCTACGTTCCTCTCAACACCCTCGATTTCCAGTCCGAGCTTGCTAAGATCGCCTCCATGCAGCCTGACGCGATCTTCACCTTCATGCCGGGCGGCATGGGCGTGAACCTCGTCAAGCAATACCGCGCCGCGGGCCTCGCCGACCGCATCCCCTTCCTGTCCGCCTTCACGGTCGATGAATCGACCCTGCCTGCGCAGCAGGATGCCGCCATCGGCATGTTCGGTGGCTCGAACTGGGCTCCGAACCTCGACACCCCGCAGAACAAGAAGTTCGTTGCGGCCTACGAGGCGGCCTACAATTCCGTGCCCGGTTCCTATTCCATGCACGCCTATGACGCAGCCCTGCTGATCGACAGCGCGCTCAAGGCGACCGGCGGTAAGATGGACAAGGACGCCGTGCGCGCTGCCATCAAGAAGGCGGATTTCAAGTCCCTGCGCGGCGACTTCAAGTTCGGCACCAACGGCTTTCCGATCCAGGACTTCTATCTGGTGAAGGCCGCCAAGCGCCCGGATGGCAAATTCCAGACCGAGATCGTGGAAAAGGTGTTCGACGATTATACGGATGCTTATGCCAAGGAATGCACTCCGACGAACTGAGATGCACTGACGAGGACCGATCTGCCTTGGCAGCGCTTGGGTAGATCGGTTTCCATCTGCAAACGATGAAGATGCTCTCGTGCAGGGAGTATCCGAGCGGAGGCTCGACTGATGAAGGCCTTCCGCAAGTGACGTGTCGATGACCGCAACACTCCTCTTCGTCCAGGCTCTGAACGGCCTTCAGTTCGGCCTCATCCTCTTTCTCATTGCCGCCGGACTGACTCTGGTGTTCGGGGTGATGGATTTCATCAACCTCGCGCACGGCGTGCAATACATGGTCGGCGCCTATCTGGTGGCGGCGTTCAGTGCCTGGACCGGGAGCTTCGGCTGGGCTTTGCTTCTCGCCCTCCCCTCGGCGCTCGCCTTCGGTCTTCTGCTCGAAGTGCTGGTGTTCCGGCATCTCTACGATCGCGACCATCTCGATCAGGTGCTCGCCACGTTCGGCGTGATCCTGTTCCTGAACCAGGGTGTGAAATTCGTCTGGGGCGCGGCACCTTTGAGCGTTCCCGTTCCAGAACTGCTTTCAGGCTCCGTCGAGATCGCAACCGGCCTGCTCTATCCGGTCTATCGCCTAGCGATCATCGCGGCAGGCCTCGTGGTTGCCGCCCTGCTCTATGTGCTCGTCAACCATACGCGAGTCGGCATGCTGGTGCGCGCCGGGGCCAGCAACGCTTCCATGGTGTCGGCGCTTGGCGTCAACATCCAGCGGCTGTTCATGATCGTGTTCGGCTTCGGCGCCATGCTCGCGGGCTTTGCTGGCGCGATGGTGGCCCCAATCCTCTCGGTCGAGCCTGGCATGGGCGACAACATTCTGATCCTCGCCTTCGTGGTCATCGTGATCGGCGGCATCGGCTCGATCCGCGGCGCGTTTCTGGCAGCCCTTCTGATCGGGCTCGTGGATACGGTCGGACGCACTTTCGCGCCGAACCTGCTGCGCCTTTTCCTCGACCCTGCGGCGGCGAGCCAGACCGGTCGGGCCCTCGCCCCGATGCTGATCTATATTTTCATGGCTGCGGTGCTGTTCTTCCGCCCCTCCGGCCTGTTTCCCGTGAAGCGCTAGGGTGCGATGATGACTGAACTCGCAGAAACGCGCTCCGCTCCCATGCCGTCGCTCACCACACGGTTCGAGATCGTCCCCATTGTCCTCTTCGCCGCCTTTGCGGCAGCGCCGCTCTTCGCCGTGTTCTCCGGCGCAGAGGGTTATGTCCTGTCCCTGCTGACCCGGGTGATGATCTTCGGCATCGCCGCCATGGCGCTCGACCTCATTCTCGGCTACGGCGCGCTCGTGAGCTTCGGCCACGCGGCCTTCCTGGGGATCGGCGGCTACGCGGTCGGCATTCTCGCCAGCCACGGAATCGAGGATGCCTTCATCCAGATTCCCGTGGCGCTCGCAGCCTCCGCCATCTTCGCTCTGATCACAGGAGCGATCTCATTGCGCACCAAGGGTGTCTATTTCATCATGATCACCCTCGCCTTCGGGCAGATGCTGTATTTCCTCGCCACGTCGCTGGCGGCCTATGGCGGCGACGACGGCATGACGTTGGCATCGCGCAGCCTCGTGGCCGGCTCCGGCATTCTGGAGAATGACTTCGCCTTCTACTGGGCCTGCCTGCTCTGCCTTCTTGGAACCTATGCGTTCGCCCGCTCCGTCGTCGCGTCCAGGTTCGGTCGTGTTCTGCGCGGAACGCGGGAAAACGCCCTTCGCATGCAAGCCATCGGCTTCCAGCCCTTCCGCTTTCAGCTCGCGGCCTATGTGCTCAGCGGCATGATGGCGGGGCTTGCCGGATGCCTGCTCGCGAACCAGGCGGAATTCGTGAGCCCCGCCTTCATGACCTGGCAGCGCTCCGGCGAACTGATCTTCATGGTCGTGCTCGGCGGGCTCGGCTCTCTGCATGGTGCCATCATCGGCGCCGCCGCCTTCCTGTTGCTGGAGGAGTTCCTGCCGGAAATCCTGCATGCGTTGAGCTTCTTCCTGAGCGAAGAGACCCGCGCCCATATCGCCGAGAACTGGAAGATGGTGTTCGGTCCCCTTCTCATCCTGATCGTGCTGTTCGTCAGAGGCGGGATCATGGGCCTGCTGCGGAGGCCTCACCATGGCTGAGCCCCTGCTCGAACTTCGCCACCTGCGCAAAGCCTATGGCGCTCTCGTCGTCACCGACGATGTCAGCCTCTCCGTCAAGCCGGGCGAGCTGCATGCCATCATCGGCCCCAATGGCGCAGGCAAGACGACGCTGATCCACCAGATCTCGGGCACGCTGTCTTCGGATTCGGGATCGATCCTGTTCGCGGGGGAGGACGTCACCTCTCTCTCGATGCCGCAACGCGTCGGACGCGGGCTTGCGCGCTCATTCCAGATCACGTCGATCCTGCCCGGCTTCACGGCCCTTGAGAATGTGGCTCTGGCGGTGCAGGCGCGCTCCGGATCGAGCTTCCGCTTCTTCGGCAATGCCTCGCAGGAGAAGGTCCTGAACGAGCCTGCCATGGAGTGCCTGACACAGGTCGGGCTTGCCGCTCGCGCGCACATCCCGGCGGGTCTGTTGTCCCACGGCGAGAAGCGTCAGCTCGAACTCGCCATCGGCCTTGCGACGGAGCCGAAGCTTCTCCTTCTCGATGAGCCGCTTGCCGGCACCGGTCACGATGAATCCCAGCGCGTGGTCGAGACCCTGCGGCGTCTGAAGAGCCGCCTCACCATCGTGCTGATCGAGCACGACATGGATGCCGTGTTCTCACTCGCGGACCGCGTCTCCGTTCTCGTCTACGGCCGCGTGATTGCCACGGACACGCCGGAGCGGATCAGAGCCAATCCGGAGGTCCGCGCAGCCTATCTCGGCGAAGAGGAGCTGGTCTGATGCTCTCCGTCCGACAATTGCAGGCGTCCTATGGCGCCGCGCAGGTCCTCTTCGACATTTCGCTTGAGGTCAATGCCGGCGAAGTGGTGACGTTGCTCGGCCGCAACGGCATGGGCAAGACGACCACTATACGCTCGATCATGGGCCTGCTCCGTCCCCGCGGCGGCGAAGTGCGCTTCGATGGTGCTGCGGTGACGGGCCTTGCCCCCTATCGCATCGCGCAGACCGGCATAGGGCTCGTGCCGGAAGGCCGGCAGATTTTTCCGACGCTGACGGTGGAAGAGAATCTCGTCGCGACCGCTTCGGCCAGAACGGGTTCCCGTCGCTGGACGCTCGATGCGGTCTATGACCTCTTCCCGCGCCTGAAGGAACGCCGGAGCAACCTGGGCACGCAGCTCTCAGGCGGCGAGCAGCAGATGCTGGCCATCGGCCGCGCGCTCATGACCAACCCGAAACTGCTCATTCTCGATGAGGCCACCGAAGGACTGGCGCCGTTGATCCGTGCCGAGATCTGGGCCTGCCTCAAGCGCCTCAAGGGCGAGCGTCAGTCGATCCTGGTCATCGACAAGAATATCGGCGCACTGGCGAGCTTCGCCGACCGTCACGTGATCATCGAGAAGGGTCGCTCGGTCTGGACCGGAACGAGCGACGAGCTCATGACCGATACCAACCTCAAGGACCGATATCTCCACGTTTGAGGACAATCGCGATGGCAGCCGCAGAACTCGACCTGGAGGCCGAGTACAACAACCGGGCCCGCGTCCCCGAACACCCAGTTCACATCGCGGGCTGGCAGCGGGATTCTGCAGCCTATCGCGAAGTTGCACGTTGCGAGCTCGATCTCGCCTATGGCGCCGGCGAGCGGCATCGGCTCGACCTCTTCTATCCGCAAAACGGCGATGCCGGCGGCCCGGTCGTGCTGTTCATCCATGGCGGCTATTGGCAGGCGCTCGACAAATCCACGTCGAGCCATCTGGCACGCGGTGCCAACGAGCGTGGTCTGACGGTTGCGATCCCGAGCTATACGCTCGCCCCGGCGGCAAAACTGGCCGACATCATTTCCGAAATCGAGGCCGCCGCCAATTTTGTCATCCAACGCACAGGCCGCCCTCTCGTCGTAAGCGGACACTCGGCGGGCGGGCATCTGACGGCATGTCTCATGGCACGCCCGGGCGCGTTGCAGAGGCCCGTCCGCGCCGCCATGCCAATCTCCGGCCTGTTCGACCTGCCTCCACTGGTCCCGACCTCGATCAACAAGGCCCTTGGCCTCACCACTGAAGAGGCGCATCGCCTGAGTCCGCTGGAATGGGATCCCCCCACAAACGGACGCCTCGTCGCGGTGGTCGGGGGAGCGGAGAGCGGCGAATTCCTGCGCCAGTCCCGTGCCATCGTCGACCGGTGGGGTCAAGCGGGCATAGCGACCCGGTATCACGAGGTGCCGGGGGCTCATCATTTCGATGTCATCGCCGGGCTTGCCGTCCCAAGTGATCCACTCGTGGATAGGCTTGTGGGCCTCGCAGAGGCCGCGTGAGCGCGACGATCCGTTTCTAGGAACCTGTACCTTTATCCGGCGTTGCGTTTCTCGGTGGGCGGACATTTCTGGAAGAATACCGGGTCCCGGATCGGAGGTGACGCATGCCTCTCGCATTGGCCCTCCTGTTCCTGCTGGCAATGGCCTGGCCTCAGACTCTTCACGCCTCTGAGGAGGCATGGCAGGCTTTACAGCAAGGTAGCGCGATTGCCCTATTCCGACATGCCCGTGCTCCAGGAACGGGCGATCCTGCCAACTTCCGGCTCGAAGATTGCGCGACGCAGCGCAACCTCTCGGCTGAGGGTCGGCGGCAGGCGCAGGCCATCGGAGAACAGTTCAGAGCCCGGCAGATCCCGGTCGAGCGGGTGCTCTCGAGCCGCTGGTGCCGCGCGCTCGACACCGCCCGCTTGGCCTTCGGCAACCTGACGGAGTCCTTCCCGCCACTGGATTCATTCTTCTCAGGCCGAGACCAGGAACCGGCTCAAACGCGGGCTGTGCGTCAGATCGTTCAGGACTGGCGTTCCAGCGGCGTCCTCGTGCTCGTCACGCACCAAGTCAACATCACGGCCCTCACCGGTATCTTTCCCGACGAGGGAGAAATGCTCGTGCTCAGGCCGAAGCCAGGTGCCGACTTCGATCTTGTCGGAAGAATTAAACTATAGAAATCAACGATCAGCCCTGAGCTGCTCGACCACGCCCTGGCTCATATAGGGGTGCCCTGCCTCGTTGAGAGCCCGGTCCAAGGCTTCGATGGCCATAAGAATTTTTGTCAGCTCCTCTGCCATCTCGACAGAAGGGAGGGGCGCCTCGGAAATCTGCCGCGCCATCTCCCTGCGCCGTTTCACAAGGTTTTCGCGTGCAGCGTTTAGTTCCTTGATCTCCTCGGACGTCATGGGCTCCTCACCATCTGGCTAAGTTTTAGAGTTAAGTCCTCGTGGCCGAATACGTTCATTATCGGCGCTCGGGGCAGCCGCCCGCTACAGCATTTTGTAAACTATCATCGCCCATAGTTTCGGACATGACTTATGGGAATGCAAAACGTCTCTGCCTCGGATTGGCTCTGCTCTCGTGCTCCGCCTTCGGGACTCCTCTGGATGCCTTGGCGGCACCCGAAAATATTGCGCCAACTTCTCCAGTGCAGGTGTTACCGAGCATTCCGGCACCTCCGGCAGCAGGGACGAACCTGCGACTGAAAGCTGCACCGACGGCAGCCAAATCGGCCGAGAAAGTCGCCGCTCCCGCACCCGTCATCTCGATTTCGCAGGATCCCCGCCCTACTCTGGACGCGAGCACCTTCATCAACACGATGCGGGCCGCCTGGACCTATAAGCGCATTGCAGAGGCGGGAGGATGGCCGACCCTGCCCGCAGGCGCGGTTCTGAAGGCTGGCGACAAGGGCTCGCTCGTCGTGACCCTTCGGCAACGCCTTGCCTCGGAGGGCGATCTTTCGGCTGATCTCGCCACAAATCCAACCTTCGACGCTGAACTGACCAATGCAGTCAAACGGTTCCAGGCTCGTCACGGTCTGCCGGAATCGGGCGCTGTGCGCGCACGGACCCTGGAAGCGCTGAACGTTCCGGCGCTCACGCGTCACCGCCAACTCACAGCCTCCGCACAACGGTTGGCCGGATCCACCTTTTCCTTCGGCGAACGCTATGTGGTCGTGAACATTCCCTCGGCCGCCGTGGAAGCGGTCGAGCGCGGACAGGTAGCCCGCCGCTTCGTCGCCATTGCCGGTAAGGTGGACCGCCCTTCGCCCACTGTCGAAACCCGCGTCACGGCCGTCAATCTCAATCCCACGTGGACGGCGCCGGTCTCCCTGATCAAGAAGGACATCATTCCCCATGTCCGCAAGGATCCCAATTATCTGGAGAAGATGAGGATCCGTATTCTCGATGCGAAGGGCCAGGAAGTCGATCCGAAGTCCCTCGACTGGTCGACACAGAATGCGGTGAACTACACGTTGCGTCAGGATCCCGGGGCGATCAATTCGCTCGGGCAGATTCGCATCGACATGCCGAACAAGCACGCCGTGTACATGCACGATACACCGAAGAAACAGCTCTTCGCACAGGATGCCCGCTTCCATTCTTCAGGCTGCATTCGCGTAGCCGACGTCACCGACTTTGCCGAATGGCTGCTGCGCGGTACCAATGGCCAGGCAGGCGTATGGACGACGGAAGGGATCAACACCGCCATCGCCGGCGCTGCACGGCAGGATATTCGTCTCGAGAAGTCCGTTCCCGTCGCCTGGGTCTATCTGACAGGCTATGCGACGGCAGACGGTGCGGTGCATTTCCGCGAGGATGTCTATGGACTCGATACACCGAAGGCTGATCCGCTGATCGAGCCCCAGATGGTTGATGTTCCCGCGACAGCGTCGATCAAGCCCAAGCGACTGTGACACAACTTGAGACGACCAAAGAATCAGAGACTCTTCCTGCGCAGTAACCGGCCGGACGACGGACGAATGGTGCGGGCCTTGCGCCATTCGAAGGCAGCGTCCTGAAACAGATCGACGGCTGCGACAGCCTGGGCCCGCGATGCTGCGATCAGTGCGGGATCGCGCTGCGCGAAGCGGTCTGCCGCCTGTGTCAGCTGTCGACACCGCTCCTCGACCACGCGCCGCGCTTCCTTCAACCGGGAGTTCGGCTCATCCGCGTCCGTTACCTCGTCACAGATGCGCAGGACGTCGCTGGTGAGATTCTCGCCCGAATAGAGTCCGGAATAATGGTCAATCAGGCCGCGGACAAAACCGAGAGAATGACGGATTTCCTGCCTTAGAAGTGTCTCGCTGCTCATCGCGTCTTTCCCGGAAAAGGAGCCGCATTCCCGTCGCGTCTCGGCGACGACGTGATATGAACCGGAGAATTCTAAAAAGGCGTTAGCCCGGTCCCCCGGCATTGGCTTGGACGGGGGGAGTCGGCGGAACAGGGCTGGGGATGGTGGCATTCTGGGTGACGGTGGTCGGGCGGGACGACCAGATCCTTTCAAGGAGTGGACCTGCAACAATTCCTGCAACGAATGCGAACGCTGTCACGATCAGGCCTATACGGCCGCAAAGGCTGAGCACATCCTTGAATGCCATTGACTCGCCTCCCGTTTGCTTCGTTAACCAGGATCTTAGGGGAGCACTTCCGACCCGCCAATAGACCAACACGCGAAAGCGCAGCTACACAACGGCGATGCGCTTGAGCATTCAAGCCGAACATCAGGAAAAACCTGACGTTTTTAACAAAGCTTTCACCATGAATTATTTTTCAACAACCTCGGCCGGAGCGGTCAAAGCGTCGTTTATCGCAACATTGCAACTCGATCGTCGTAGCTCAACTTTGTCCAATTCGTGGCAAAACGAAAGGTCTTCAAGCACCGTCATCCGGCCCATGCTTGACCCGCCCGGATCCCTCTGAACATTTCGGTGGTGCTAGGAATTGAACACGAGTTCATGGGATACCGTACATGCCCACCTCCGCCGCTTATCGCGCCTCGACACGCCATCAGGAACTCGGTTCGGATTTCTATGACATCGTCCGGCCAGCAGAATTCCCGCACCATATTCTGCGCTACCGCAACCAGCGCTGGGCCGAGCGCGTGGGCCTCGGTTCGCTTACCAACGAGGAATGGATCGTTCATTTCGGGCGCTTCGCGCCACTTCCCGGCAGTTTGGAACAGCCTCTTGCCCTGCGCTACCATGGCCATCAGTTCCGAACCTACAATCCACATCTCGGGGATGGGCGCGGCTTTCTCTTTGCTCAACTTCATGATGTGGCGGATGGGCGGCTTCTGGACCTCGGCACAAAAGGCAGCGGGCAAACGCCGTGGTCACGCCACGCGGATGGCCGCCTGACCCTGAAGGGCGGCGTGCGGGAGATCCTCGCAACGGAAATGCTCGAGGCCCTCGGCGTCGAGACATCCAAGTCCTTCAGCCTGATCGAGACAGGCGAGGAACTCGAGCGTGGTGACGAACCCTCCCCGACCCGCTCGTCGGTCCTGGTGCGTCTCAGCCATTCACACATCCGCATCGGAACATTCCAGCGTCTGTTGTACCTGGACGAGACCGACAACATCCGAAAGCTGCTCGACTACACCATCCCAACCTACATGCCGGAGACTTGGCGCGACGGTGAAGCGGAACGCGCAACAGCCTTTCTAGAGGAAGTTTGCCGACGCGTGGCTCGCATGGGCGCACAATGGATGGCGGCAGGATTCGTGCATGGCGTGCTCAACACCGACAACATCAACGTCACGGGAGAAAGCTTCGATTATGGCCCATGGCGTTTTCTACCCGTCTACGAGCCAGGATTCACGGCCGCCTATTTCGACGAGACAGGACTTTACGCCTTCGGCCGCCAGCCCGACACCCTTTTGTGGAATCTGTTTCGTCTCGCAGAGTGCCTGCTTCCCCTAGCCCCGCAGAGCAGCCTCGAACAGGCACTCACAACATTCGAGCCAGCTCTCCATCGGGAGTTCCCGTATGCCCTTCTACGCCGCCTGGGCCTGCAATCGAAAGGGTTCGAGCAGGATGGAGTACTCGCCAAAGCCTTATGGACATTCCTGCACGAGAGCAAAGCTCCGTTCGAACAAACCTTTTTCGATTGGTATGGCGGGCGCCTGAGTGAGGAACGCGCAGAGAGAAGCCCCTCTGCAAATCTATACGCACAACCGTCGTTCGAACCCGTTCGCGCGGCGCTTGGCGCCTTCGACTCTGTCGCTCGGGCGAAGCTCGATCATTCCTATTTTGCACGTGCTACACCGTGCACAATGCTGATCGATGAGGTAGAGGCGCTCTGGGCCCCGATCGTTGCCGAGGATGACTGGTCGGCCTTCGACACCAAGTTGGTAGAGATCCGCAGCATGGCCGAGGCCTATGGTGCGGATCCCGTTGCATAGAGCATTACGGCAATGCGTCAGCCAAATGCGATGACGATCCCGGACATGGTCACAACCGCTCCGGTAAGCCGCATGACAGTGGTAGAGCCAGAGGTGAGAAGTCCGGCAGAAATTCCAACGCCATGCAGCATGGCCGTCGCGAGAGCAAATCCCAGACTGTAGAGAGCCGCATCGGACCCGACCGGGATCTCCGCGCCGTGAGCATAACCGTGAAACAGGGCGAAGACGCCGACGAGCGTGACTGCCGCCGGGATCGGCCATTGCCGCCCCCACGTCACAATGGCGCCCAAAACGACAATGGACATCGCGATGCCGAATTCAACGGCCGGGACCTCGATGCCGCTCAGGCCGAGAATTCCACCAACCAGCATCATGCCCACGAAGCTTGCGGGAAGCGCCCACAGAGCCCATCCTCCGAGCAAGGCCGCGAAGAGGCCGACGCTCACCATCGCAAGAACATGGTCGAGGCCTCCTAGGGGATGCGAGAACCCGGAGAGAAAGCCTGACACCACATCATGTCCTGTATGGGCCAGGGCGGGAGTGGCGACCGCTAACAACATGGCGGCAAGAACCGAGCGCTTGAACATCATGAGATCCCCCTTAGGCCGCTGAAGACAGGCCACCGGCCTGTTCGATGAATTTGGCGATGACATCGACCCCGACACCATCGCGGATATTGCTGAACACATAGGGACGCTGGCCGCGCATGCGCTTCGTGTCTTCCTCCATGATCGCAAGGTCGGCGCCCACATAAGGCGCAAGGTCGATCTTGTTGACTACGAGGAGATCCGAACGCGTGATGCCGGGACCGCCCTTGCGCGGAATCTTCTCGCCGCCAGCGACATCGATGACGTAGATCGTCAGATCCGCGAGCTCGGGCGAGAAGGTCGCAGCGAGATTGTCGCCACCGGATTCCACCAGCACGATGTCGAGCGCCGGAAAGCGCTTGCGCATCGTCGCGATGGCGGCAAGGTTGATGGAGGCGTCCTCGCGGATCGCCGTATGCGGGCAGCCGCCGGTCTCGACGCCCATGATGCGCTCGACCGGCAAGGCGCCGGCGACCGTCAGAAGACGCGCATCCTCCTTGGTGTAGATGTCGTTGGTGATCGCGCAGATGTCATAGTGCTCGCGAAAAGCCTTGCAGAGCGCTTCCATCAGCGCCGTCTTGCCGGAGCCGACCGGCCCGCCGATGCCGACGCGAAGAGGTCCCGTGTGAGAAGTCATGAGCGGAAGAGCCTCGTATATTGATTTTCGTGATGGAAGGAGCCGAGATCGGCGCGGAAGGTCGCCCCGCCGATATCGTCGAGGGAAAGCGTCATCCCCTGCCCCGCGAGGTCGCGCACAGTGCTCGCGAGCGCAGCCACGACGCGGATGCCCGCGGTCTGCCCGATGGGCGCGAGACGGATCGCGGCGGAGACCAGGGTCTGCACGAGGCCGAACAGGTAGGCCTCGGCGGTGACGCCAAGCGGAATGTCATGCGCCGCGGCAGCCATGCCGATCGCGACAGGAAACGCCACGTCGCCGTCAAGGAGGACCAGGCGCGGCGAAGGCCAGGCTGCCAGCGTCGCGTCGAGAAAGCTGCGTCCCTGCTGACTTGTTTCCAGGTAGAGCTCCGAGGACGGCGACAGGGCGAGCGCCAGTTCGTTGATCTCTTCGAGAGCTACCCGGTCTCCACCAAGCACAGCACGATAGGCGCAGCTCAGGAGAATGGCGTCGTTGCGCCCGAAACCCAAAGTGAGCAAATCAACGAGCCAGGACACCAGCGTCGCCTCATCTGTCACATCGCCTGCCTCCACCGCCCATTCGAGCGTGTGCGAATAGGCATAGCAGCCGACGGGATAACACGGTGACAGCCACGCGAAGAGCGGCAGGATCGCAGACGATCTCCCGTTCATCAGCGGATTTGCCGAGGCGTCATCCATGACCGTGCCCGTGATGGTGCCCGCCATACTCGTGATGGTGGTAGGCCCCGCGCACGGGGCGGAACGGCCGCTCGACGGTCTCGACCTTGGCACCGAGACCGATCAGCATGTCGACGAGCACATGATCATAGGCGATATAGATCGCCTCGCGCGTGATCTCTGCCGGCACGTGACGATTGCCGATATGCCAGGCAAGGGTCAGGAGATCGAGCGGGTCATCGGTGCGGATCTCGACGAGACGCTCGGGCGCCGCCTTCACCTCGACGAGCCAGCCGCTGTCGAGCCGGATCGCATCGCCGTCCTCGAGCACAGCGGCCTTGTCGAGATCGAGAAGGAAGGCGGTGCCGCCATCGGCGTTGAGCAGGATGCGGCGGCGGTGGCGATCGCCGTGGTCGAGGGTGATCACATCGACGATGCGATCCTGCTCGACCTCGTTTCGGCGAATGATGGATGTGGCGCGGATCATGTCAGAACAGGAAATAGCGTTGGGCCATGGGAAGGACTTTTGCGGGCTCGCAGACCAGTAGTTCGCCGTCTGCGCGCACGTCGTAAGTTTCGGGATCGACTTCAATCACGGGCGTGGCATCGTTGAGGATCATGTCCTTCTTGCCGATGCCGCTGCGCACGTTCTCGACGGCGACGAGCGGCTTTCGAACTCCGAGCTTCGCGGCAAGCCCGTTCTCCGTCGCCACCTTCGACACGAAGGTGAGCGACGTGGAGGCGAGAGCCTTGCCGTAAGCTCCGAACATCGGCCGATAGTGGACCGGCTGCGGCGTCGGGATCGAGGCATTGGGATCGCCCATCAGGGCTGCTGCGATGGCGCCGCCCTTGAAGACGAGGTCGGGCTTTACGCCGAAGAAGGCGGGCGTCCAGACGACGAGGTCCGCGAGCTTTCCGACCTCGACAGAACCGATATGCCTCGACACGCCGTGCGCGATGGCCGGGTTGATCGTGTATTTCGCCACGTAGCGGCGGGCGCGGAAATTGTCGTTGTCGCCGGTCTCGCCGGGAAGCGCGCCGCGCTGGACCTTCATCTTGTGCGCGGTCTGCCAGGTGCGGATGATGACCTCGCCCACGCGCCCCATGGCCTGGCTGTCGGAGGACATCATCGAAAGGGCGCCGATATCGTGCAGGATATCCTCCGCCGCGATGGTCTCCTTGCGGATGCGGCTCTCGGCGAAGGCAAGGTCCTCCGGGATCGACGGTGACAGGTGGTGGCAGACCATGAGCATGTCGAGATGCTCGTCGATGGTGTTCACCGTATAGGGCCGCGTCGGGTTGGTGGAGGACGGCAGCACGTTGGGAAGCCCCGCCACCTTGATGATGTCCGGCGCATGACCGCCGCCTGCGCCCTCCGTGTGGAAGGCATGGATTGTGCGGCCCTTGAAGGCCGCAATTGTGTCCTCGACGAAGCCGGATTCATTGAGCGTGTCGGTGTGGATCATCACCTGCACGTCATAAGCATCGGCAACCGACAGGCAGCAATCGATGGCGGCGGGCGTCGTGCCCCAATCCTCGTGCAGCTTGAGCGCGCAGGCGCCCGCCTGGATCATCTCCTCGAGAGCGCCGGGCTTCGAGGCGTTGCCCTTGCCGGTGAAGGCGAGGTTCATCGGAAAGGCGTCCGCGGCCTCGATCATGCGCGCGATGTGCCAGGGGCCGGGCGTGCAGGTGGTGGCGAAGGTGCCGGTCGCCGGCCCCGTGCCGCCGCCGAGCATGGTGGTGACGCCCGACATCAGCGCCTCTTCGATCTGCTGCGGGCAGATGAAGTGGATATGCGAGTCGAAGCCGCCGGCGGTGATGATCTTGCCTTCGCCGGCGATGATCTCCGTGCCGGGCCCGATGATGATGTCGACATTGGGCTGCACATCCGGATTGCCGGCCTTGCCGATGGCCGCGATCCGGCCGCTCCTGATGCCGATATCGGCCTTCACGATGCCCCAATGATCGAGAATGACCGCGTTGGTGATGACAGTGTCGACGGCGCCTTCCGCGCGCGTCGTCTGCGCCTGCCCCATGCCGTCGCGAATCACCTTGCCGCCGCCGAACTTCACCTCTTCGCCATAGGTGGTGAAATCCTTCTCCACCTCGATCACGAGGGACGTATCGGCAAGGCGGATGCGGTCGCCATTGGTCGGGCCAAACATGTCCGCATAGCCGGAGCGCGGCAGCGAAGCGGGCTTTCTTGCATTCGACATCAGAGCGCTCCCATCACGCCTTGGCGGAACCCGTAGACCTCGCGCTTGCCGGAGAGCGGCACCAACA
This sequence comes from Microvirga sp. GN3, assembly GCF_055792825.1. Lineage (NCBI taxonomy): Bacteria > Pseudomonadati > Pseudomonadota > Alphaproteobacteria > Hyphomicrobiales > Methylobacteriaceae > Microvirga > Microvirga sp. GN3. The sequence continues at coordinate 140,417 of NZ_JBVVAK010000001.1, read as the reverse complement.
CCACCTCGCGCGTGGAGCCCGGCTCGAAGCGCACCGCCGTGCCGGGCGCGATGTCAAGCCGCATGCCGCGCGCCTTCTCCCGCTCGAAGGACAGGGCAGGATTGGTCTCGAAGAAATGGTAGTGGCTGCCGACCTGGATCGGCCGGTCGCCTGTGTTGGCGACTGTCAGCACGGTGCGCTCCGCGCCCATGTTGAAGACGATCTCGCCCTCCTGCGCGATCACCTCGCCAGGCACATCCTTCGAGGCCGCCCCGCGGATCGGGTGATGCACGGTGACGAGCTTGGTGCCATCCGGGAAAGTAGCCTCCACCTGCACATCATGGATCATCTCGGCGACGCCTTCCATCACCTGATCGGCGCTGACCACATGCGCGCCCGCTTCCATCAGCTCCGCAACCGAGCGACCGTCGCGCGCACCTTCCACGACCGTGTCGGTGATCAGTGCGATCGCCTCCGGATGGTTGAGCTTCACGCCGCGCTCCAGCCGGCGGCGCGCCACCATGGCGGCCATGGCAATCAGGAGCTTGTCTTTTTCACGGGGTGTGAGTTGCATGGTTCGACCCTAGCTGAGCCAGACACGCGGCAGAGGTTCGCCGCGAAAGGCAACAAGGAAAGGAATGGCCGCGGCGCGCAGCGCCTCGATCTTCGTGGCGCAGAAGCGCACGGCGAGAAGGCCGTTCCAGGCACTGGCCGCAGCATCGCAGCCTTCGATTGCCGAAAGACTGTCACGCACGGATTCGAGCCGCGCCTCCGCATCCGGCGCCACATGGATGAGAGTCGCGAAGGCGCGCGCACCCTTGCCGATGCTTGGCTTCTGCAGCAACTCCGCGATGGGGCCGTCGAGCCGCAGCCTATCGGCATAGATGAGGCGGCCGTTGCGACGGATGCGCCAGCGGTCCTCGAATAATCCGTCGGCGATACGCTCGGCCCTCGCCTCGCGCCCGAAGACGACCGCTTCGAACAACGTCAGGCGCGCATGCTCCGGCATATCGGCCGTGAGGCTCCGACGAAGGCGCGCTTTGTCGAACAGGATCGTTTCCTGCGGCAGCCAGTCGAGTCTGGCCCTGTCGTGCAACGTCAGGCTGACGTTCAATTCCGCAACCGGACCGTCCGAGCGGTACACCTTTTCCGCAGCCGGAGTCGCGACCGTCACCGAGGCGCCGGCCTGTGCCTCGATCGCCACGGAGAAGCGGTCGCCGCAGGCGATGCCGCCGGCCGTGTTGACGAGAATGGCGTCGATCCCGCTCCCCTCGCCTTTCGGGAGCCTGATCCGCATGGATCCGCTCTCCTCGATGCGAGCCGGACGCGTGCGACCACCGAGTTCCGCTGCACTGAATGCAACACGACCGACGGCTCGCTGGCGTTGTGGAGACGGGATCTGGGAGGCGCCATCAAATGGCCAAGCGCTGACGTACATCATCTCCCTCAAGAGCTGAGCGGTCGCCGTGCTGGACGATCTCGCCGCGCTCCATCACCACGAAACGGTCGGCCAGATCGCGGGCGAAGTCGAAATATTGCTCGACCAGGAGGATGGCCATATCCTTCCGTTCGCGCAAGTAAGTAATCGCCCGCCCGATATCCTTGATGATCGAGGGCTGGATGCCCTCCGTCGGCTCGTCGAGCACGAGAAGGCGCGGCCGCGTGACGAGCGCCCGCCCGATGGCAAGCTGCTGCTGCTGCCCGCCCGACAGATCGCCGCCGCGCCGGCCAAGCATGGATTTCAGCACCGGGAAGAGCTCGAAGACTTCCGCCGGAATCGTCCTCTCGCCACGCTTCAGCGGAGCAAAGCCGGTTTCCAGATTTTCCTTCACGGTGAGCAGCGGAAATATCTCGCGGCCCTGCGGCACATAGGCGATACCGAGCGCCGCCCGCTCGAAAGGCTTCAGCCGCGCGATGTCGCGGCCTTCGAAGAGGATGTTTCCGCTCGATATCGGGCGGTGCCCAGCAATGGCGCGCAGAAGCGACGTCTTGCCGACGCCGTTGCGGCCCAGCACGCAGGTGACTTCGCCGAGGGAGGCGGATACCGACACGCCGCGCAGGGCGGGAGCCGCGCCGTAATGCAGGGACAGGTTTTCGACCGCAAGCATCGTCATCGTCCCAGATAAACCTCCACCACGCGCTCGTTGGCGCTGACCGCATCGAGCGTTCCCTCTGCGAGTACCGAGCCTTCGTGAAGGCATGTGACCTTCACGTCGAGATCGCGCACGAAGGTCATGTCGTGCTCCACCACGATCACAGCCTGGGTCCTGGCGATGTCGCGCAGGAGATCGGCCGTGTCGGCGGTTTCCTGATCCGTCATGCCGGCGGCCGGCTCGTCGATCAGCAGGAGCTTCGGCTGCTGCGCCAGCAGCATGCCGATCTCGAGCCATTGCTTCTGGCCATGGGATAGTTCGCCCGCCTTGCGATGACGATGGCTCGTGAGCCGGACCCGCTCCAGCAGCGCATCGATCCGCTCGCGCTCCTGTGCCGTCCGCCGCGAGAGCAGGGTCGCGAAGGGCGAGCGGTTCTCTTTGAGGGCGAGAAGAATGTTGTCTTCTACCGTATGCATGTCGAACACGGTCGGCGTCTGGAACTTGCGGCCGATGCCGAGTTCGGCAATGGCCGCCTCGTCGAGTGCGGTCAGATCGTGCGATCCCTCGAACAGAGCGGTGCCCTCGTTCGGCCGCGTCTTGCCGGTGATCACGTCCATCATCGTCGTCTTGCCGGCACCGTTCGGCCCGATGATGGCGCGCATCTCGGCGTGATCGACGGCGAGAGACAGCGCATTCAAGGCGCGAAAGCCGTCGAACGACACAGAGACATTGTCGAGATAGAGCAATGCGGGTGTGACGGGTGCGCTCATGACTTACTCCGCCGCCTGTGAGACAGGTTCGGGCGAACCGGAGGACTTCAACCGCTGTCCAGCTTTCTCCCAGATGTCCTTCGCGGCACCGAGAATACCGCGCGGCATGAGCAGCGTGACGAACACGAAAAGACCGCCCAGTGCGAAGAGCCAGAACTCCGGCAGCATACCGGTGAACCAAGTCTTGCCCGCATTGACCAGCAGCGCGCCGATGATCGGGCCGGCGAGCGTGCCGCGTCCGCCCACCGCCACCCAGATCACGACCTCGATGGAATTGGTCGGTGCGAACTCGCTCGGATTGATGATGCCGACTTGCGGCACATAGAGCGCGCCGGCAACACCCGCCAGCATGGCCGAGAGGGTGAAGACGGCGAGCTTGTAATGCTCGACCCGGTAGCCGAGGAAGCGGGTGCGGCTTTCTGCATCGCGAACTGCCACGAGCACCTTGCCGAACTTCGACGTCACCACCCAGCGGCAGAGCAGGTAGCCGCCGGCGAGCGCCACCACTGAGAGCACGAAGAGGACGATGCGGGTGGATGACGACTGGATCGGGAAGCCCAGGATGTCCTTGAAATCGGTGAGACCGTTATTGCCGCCGAATCCCATGTCATTACGGAAGAACGCCAGCATCAGCGCGAAGGTCATGGCCTGCGTGATGATGGAGAGATAGACGCCCGTGACCCGCGAGCGGAAGGCAAACCAGCCGAATACGAAGGCGAGGATTCCCGGAACGAGCAGCACCATGAGCATGGCGAAGGGAAACCAGTCGAAGCCTTGCCAGAACCAGGGCAGTTCCTTCCAGTTCAGGAACACCATGAAATCCGGAAGGACCGGGTCGGAATAGACGCCGCGCGGCCCGATCTGGCGCATGAGATACATGCCCATGGCATAGCCGCCGAGGGCGAAGAAGGCCCCATGCCCGAGAGAAAGAATGCCGCAGAACCCCCAGATGAGATCGACCGATAGGGCGAGCAGCGCGAAAGAGATGTATTTTCCCAGAAGCGGCACCAGATGGTCCGAAAGGTGGGCCGGCGACCCCGGAGCGACGGCGACGTTGAGAACCGGAACAAGGATGGCCGCAACTGCCAGCAGGCAGAGGACAGCGATGCTCTGACGGTCGAGCACAGTTTGCTTTGTCATGCTTCGACCGCCCTGCCTTTGAGCGCGAAGAGACCGCGCGGACGCCTTTGGATGAAGAGGATGATCGCGATGAGCAGCACGATCTTGCCGAGCACGGCACCGGCATAGGGCTCGAGCAGCTTGTTCGCGATGCCGAGCGTCATGGCGCCGACGAGCGTTCCCCAGAGATTGCCGACCCCGCCGAACACGACAATCATGAAGCTGTCGATGATGTAGCCCTGCCCGAGATTGGGACTGACATTGTCGATCTGCGACAGGGCAACGCCTGCAATGCCGGCGACGCCCGAGCCGAGGCCGAAGGCGAGCGCGTCGATCCGATTGGTGCGAATGCCCATGGAGCCCGCCATGCGCCGGTTCTGCGTGACCGCGCGCACGAACAGGCCGAGCGACGTATAGCGCAGCACGAGGAGCAGGATGGCGAAGACGGAAAAGGCGAAGATCACGATGGCGATGCGGTTATAGGTGAGGCTCAGCCCCCCGATCTCCAGCGCGCCGCTCATCCAGGCCGGCGTCCCAACCTCGCGGTTGGTGGGGCCGAAGATCGTGCGCACGCCCTGCTGCAGAATGAGAGAAATGCCCCAGGTGGCAAGAAGCGTCTCGAGAGGTCGCCCATACAGGAATCGGATGACCGTGCGCTCGATCAGGATGCCGATCAGGCCGGCAATGAGGAAGGCCAGCGGCAAGGCGATGAAGAGCGAGGCGCCGAACAGGTAAGGCGCCTGCGTGCGGATCAATTCCTGCACGATGAAGGTCGTATAGGCTCCGATCATCACCATTTCTCCATGCGCCATGTTGATGACGCCCATGGTGCCGAAGGTGATCGAGAGACCGATGGCCGCAAGCAGGAGGACCGAGCCGAGGGAGACACCGTACCAGACATTCTGGACGGCATTCCAAAGAGCGAGCCTGCTGCGGATGCCTTCCGCTGCTTTCGCCGCCGCTTCGCTGATATCGGCCGGCGTGCCGCTCGGCAGGTTCGAAAGAAGCGCCAGGGCGTCCTGATTGCCGTGGGCCTTCAAGGTTTCGATAGCGGAAAGCTTCTCTGGAGTGGAAGCGTCTGCTTTGTTGAGAAGAATTGCGGCGCGCGCGTTTTCGAGCGCTCCCTTCACATTGCCGTCTCCTTCCTTCGCAATGGCCTGCTCGAGCGTCGGCAGGGCAGCGGCATCGCGCGAGCGGAAGACGGCGCGGGCCGCATCGAGGCGGGTTCCCGCATCCGGGCTGAGCAGGGTCATGCTGCCGAGCGCGGCTTCGATGGCGCGACGGACGCGGTTGTTGAGGCGCACGGGCTTGGTGCCTGCGGCAGGTTCGGCGGCCTGGCCGATTGCTGCATCGACGGACTCGCCGTCGGCATCGCGGATATAGACCTTCCCGCCAGCGACCATCAGCCGCCCGTCGCGCAGAGCCTCGACAAGCTTCAGGGACAGGGGATGACCACTGCCGGCGACAGCGCCGATGGCGGCCTCAGTATCGGAATAGCTGTCGGCGGTAAGTTTCGGCAATGCGTCTTCGTAGGGTCCGGCCACAGCGGCGGACGCCATGCCGACCAGCAGAACGAATGCCTGCAGAATGCTGCGCAAGCGTGCCATGCAATCAACTTCGAACGGAGGAGAAGGCGAGGACGGCTTCTTGAGCCGCCCTCGTTTTCGTCAGGCGATCAGGCGCCGCACTTCTTCGTGACGGTGTTGTAGTTGCCGCACTTGAGGTCCTTCCAGTCGGCAATCAGGTCTTTCGAACCGTCGAGATACTTGGACCAGGCATCGCCGGGAACGAGCGCGTCGGTCTGCGACACGGTCTCGAACTGCCCGTCGTCCTTGATCTCGCCGATGAGAACCGGCTTGGTGATGTGGTGATTGGCGAGCATTTTCGAAGTGCCGCCGGTCAGGTTCGGAACCTCGACGCCGACGATGGCATCGATCACCTTGTCAGGATCGGTCGAGCCTGCCTTCTCCACGGCCTTCACCCACATGTTGAAGCCGATCACGTGCGCTTCCATGGGATCGTTGGTGACGCGCTTCGGGTTCTTTGTGAAGGTCTTCCACTTCTCGATAAAGGCCTTGTTCTCGGGCGTGTCGACGGACTGGAAGTAGTTCCAGGCAGCCAAGTGGCCGACGAGGGGCTTGGTATCGATGCCGGCGAGCTCTTCCTCACCGACCGAGAAGGCCACGACAGGAATATCCGTCGCTTTCACGCCCTGGTTGGCAAGCTCCTTGTAGAAGGGAACGTTGGCGTCGCCGTTGATGGTGGAGACCACGGCGGTCTTCTTGCCGGAGGCTCCAAACTTCTTGATGTCGGCCACGATCGTCTGCCAGTCGGAATGACCGAACGGCGTATAGTTGATCATGATGTCCTCGGCCTTCACGCCTTTTGCCTTGAGATAGGCCTCGAGGATCTTGTTGGTCGTGCGCGGATAGACGTAGTCGGTGCCGGCGAGAACCCAGCGCTCGACCTTCTCTTCCTTGGCGAGATATTCGACGGCCGGAATGGCCTGCTGATTCGGCGCCGCGCCCGTATAGAACACATTGCGCTCGCTCTCCTCGCCCTCATATTGGACGGGATAGAAGAGAACGCTGTTGAGTTCCTTGAACACCGGCAGCACGGACTTGCGCGACACGGATGTCCAACAGCCGAAAACGGCGGAAACCTTGTTCTGGCTGATCAGCTCGCGCGCCTTCTCGGCGAAGAGCGGCCAGTTGGAGGCCGGATCGACCACAACGGCTTCGAGCTTCTTGCCGAGCAGGCCGCCCTTCTTGTTCTGCTCCTCGATGAGCATCAGCATGACGTCCTTCAGCGTCGTCTCGCTGATTGCCATCGTGCCCGACAGGGAGTGCAAAACGCCGATCTTGATCGTCTCCTGCGCTTGCGCCGTTCCCATCACAGCGCCGGAAACGAGCGCGGCAGAGGCCAGCGCCATCAGGTGTCTGCGGGTCATCTTCAACATCGATATAAGTCCTCTCCCTTGGCTGCCCTGTTTCAGGTGCAACGTCAGGGCATTAAGCAAGAACCATGCCAGTTGGGATCAGCCCTTTGGTGTCAGATCGCGGGGAATTTCATGCAAGCCGTGACAGGAATACGGTCACATGACATTTGCCCGAAAAAGCAGCACAGGCTTAAGAATAAGGCTGCGACATTGTGGCGACGGCGTCCATTCATCGGGCGCTTTGGACGAAAAATGAGCTGCAGATCGTCCAGCCCATTCTTAGGAAGCAATTATGCGAGAGCCGTCCGACAAGCGCGTTCGTAGACCTCCTGATAACGGGACGCAGATCGACCCCAACCCTGAGGCCTGCTCATGGCGGCCTTTCGCATCGCTGTGAGACGGGATCGCGAGTGGAAGGTATCGAGACCTCTTCGAATGGCATCCATGAAGCGGTTGAGCGAGGGTTCGCCGAACAGGAAACCGTTGACACCATCCTCGATCGTATCCGCAAGCCCGCCCGTCCTGTGCGCAATCGGCAGCGAACCGAAGCGCTGCGCATACATCTGGCTCAGGCCACAGGGTTCGAAGCGCGAGGGCATGAGCAGGAAATCGCTGCCCGCATACATGCGTCGCGCGGCTCCCTCGTCATAACCGATCTTCACGCCGACGGAACCGGGATATCGGTTTGCGAGCACCTGCAGCTCGGCTTCGAAGCGAGGTTCGCCCTGGCCGATGACGGCGATCTGCCCGCCCTGCGAAACAATGGTCTCTGCGGCCGAGATGGCAAGGTCGACACCCTTTTGATGGACAAGGCGGGACACCACGGCAAAAAGAGGCCCCTTCGATAGTGCAAGCCCGAAATTCTTGCGCACATTGTCGGCGTTGGCGCGCTTGCCCCGGCAATTCTTCGCAGAGAATGGGCTGACCAGATAGGGATCTGTGGTCGGATCCCAACTCTCGTCGATGCCGTTGATAATGCCGTCAAGGCGCCCCTGTTCTGCACGAGTTCGGAGCAGGCCATCGAGACCGCAGCCATATTCGGGGCGCGTGATCTCGCGGGCATAGGTCGAACTGACCGTCGTGATATGGGACGAGTAGTAGATCCCTGCTTTCAGGAAGGAGAGCTTTTCATGAAATTCGACGCCATTGATCTGGAAAGCAGAATCGGGAATTCCGAGAAGAGACAGGCGGTTGCGGTCGAAGATCCCCTGATAGGCAAGGTTATGAATGGTCAGGATGGTCGGGACAGGCTGCCCGCGCCAGGCAAGATAAGCCGATGCGAGCCCTGACGGCCAATCGTTAAGATGAAGAAGATCGGCGCGCCACAGATCATCACCATGGCCGCAGGCGATATCGGCGGCTGCAAGTCCGAGACGCGCGAAGCGGATGTCATTGTCGCTCCAATCCACACCGAAGCGGTCGACATAAGGCGAACCGTCGCGGTCATACAGCTCGGGACATAGCAGAACGTAAACCGTCAGGCCATCATGCGTCGTGCTGCGGCCCAAGCCACAGGCCGGAATACCGAAGGAGGCAGGTAGCCGTGCGATCTCTTCCATGGGGCCGATCTGCGACAGCACCTGACGATAGCCCGGGATGAGAACACGCACATCATAATAGCGGCGCAGCTCCCGCGGAAGCGCAGCAGAAACCTCACCAAGGCCACCGGCCTTGATGTAATCGGCAATCTCGGATGTGACGAAAAGGATGGACTGTCGTCGCTTGGCGGAAAAGGACGGCCGGCTTGTGTCCTGCAATTCGGCACGCATCACCGTCGGGAAAGCCGCACTGGCTTCCAGGCAAGATGTTTCCAGCATGTTCGCTCAGCGGCGCGATCCCCAGCGACCCCCAGCGCCATAGGCAGTCGGGCTTACAACTCTCTGCCCCCTGAACCGGTTCCGCGGCAATTTCAGAAAATTAGCGATTACCTCAAACTGCCTATGCGATCGAACTCCGGTGACATGGATAGCGTTGCAGAAAATCCGAGCTTGGCAGTTTTTTTGATCTGAGCCGGAACCTTGCATTAACATGTCCGTTCGCAAGAGCTTTCCTCGATCTTCCGGAGATCTGATGCGGCGCGTTCACTCCATGCCCTTTGGGGCAGAGATAACCTCCGAAGGCGTTCGCTTTGCCCTATGGGCGCCGACGGCGCGCGAGGTGCGTCTGGTGCTTGATGGTATAGAGCGTCCGCTGAAGGCAGATGGTGACGGATGGTATCGTCATGTCTCAGAGGACGCGCATGCCGGAAGCCACTATGGCTACAAGATCGATGGCAACCTTATTGTGCCCGATCCGGCGTCCCGCTTCCAACCCGACGACGTTCACGGACTCAGTCTCGTGGTCGATCCGCAATCCTTCGAATGGTCAGAGACTTCGTGGGAGGGCCGGCCATGGGAGGAAGCCGTCCTGTACGAGGTCCATGTGGGCACGGCCACGCCGGAAGGCACCTATGCAGGCTTGATGAGCAAGCTTGCTCGCTTACGCGACCTTGGCATTACGGCGATCGAGCTCATGCCGATCGGCGAGTTTCCGGGTCGACGCAACTGGGGCTATGACGGGGTCCTGCCCTATGCGCCGGACGCAGCCTATGGAAGCCCGGAGGATCTCAAGCGTCTCATCAAGCGTGCGCACGAGCTTGGCCTCATGGTTTTCCTCGATGTGGTGTACAACCATTTCGGCCCGTCGGGAAACTATCTCCACGCCTATGCCAAGACGTTCTTCACGGAGCGCCATCCGACGCCGTGGGGCGCCGGCATCAATGTGGACGGCGAAGGTAGCCGCGTGGTGCGCGACTTCTTCATCCATAACGCGCTCTACTGGCTGCAGGAGTACCACTTCGACGGCCTGCGCTTCGATGCAGTCCATGCCATCACCGATGATGGCAAGCCGCACTTCATCGAGGAACTGGCGAACCGCATCCGGCAGGCGATCCCTGACCGTCATGTTCACCTGGTACTTGAGAACGAGGCCAACCAGGCGCGCTGGCTCAATCGTGACGACCGCCGGAGGCCGAAGCTTCACACGGCACAATGGGCGGACGACATCCACAACTCCTGGCACGCCCTCCTGACCGGCGAGAACGAGGGCTATTACGAGGACTATGCCGACAAGCCGCTCCAGCACCTCGGGCGCGCCTTGGCAGAAGGTCTCGCCTATCAGGGCGATCCGTCCCCGCACAAGGATGGCGTCATTCGCGGTGAGCCCTCAGGACATCTGCCGCCGTCGGCGTTCGTAGCCTTCCTTCAGAATCACGATCAGGTCGGGAACCGCGCCTTCGGTGAACGCCTGTCACATCTGATCCCGCCGGAGCGCTTCGCTCTCACTCACGCGATCTTTCTCCTTTCTCCACAGATCCCGCTTCTGTTCATGGGTGAGGAATGGGCGGCGTCAACACCGTTCCAGTTCTTCGTCGATTTCGAAAATGAACCGGATCTTGCCAGGGCCGTCCGTGATGGACGGCGGAGCGAATTCCGACGCTTCAAGGCTTTTACGGATCCGGAGATGTCTCAGAAGATTCCCGACCCGACGGATCGAAAGACCTGCGAGAACTCCAGGATCGACTGGTCAGAGACCGAGCGGTCGCCGCATCGGGAAGTTCTGTCACAGACCCGTCATCTGCTCGATCTGAGGCGGACTGAGATCGTTCCTCTACTCAAGAGCGAATATCGCGGCTCTCATTACAAGGTCTCACCGGAAAGCATGCTCGACGTGACCTGGACCTTCGCCGACGACAAACTCCACCTTCTCGCGAATTTTGGCGACAATCCCATGAATGGGAACATTGAGGAAAATGCTCGCGTGCTGTGGTCGAGCCAAGGCATCGATGCGAAAGGAAAAAGTCTTCAACTCCCACCCTGGTCCGGAATCGTCGTGAAAGGGCAATCGGCATGAGCAAGCTGGACGCTCTCTTGGAGCGCATGGCCGCCCTTGTCGGTATCGCCCCTGACTACACCGATGCCTTCGGCAAAAGCGTCCAGACCGGTTCGGCAACGCGGCAAGCGTTGCTAGCCGCCCTCGGGCTCGACGTCACATCTGAGTCCGACGCACAGGAGAGCCTCGCCCGGCTGGAACGCTTGAAGAATGGTCTGCTTCCAGCAGTCGTCACGATCAATGCGGAAAATCCCTCGACAATCGAATTTCATATTTCGCCCGGGCAGCAGGCATGGATTCTGATCGAAGAGAATGGCGCGGTCCATGAGGGATGGCTCGCCAAGGATAACGACGCTTTGGACCTTCCTGCCTTGCCGATGGGCTATCACCGCCTTCGGTTGGGTGACAAGGAGACGACCGTCATCGCCGCACCACCCCGATGCTGGGAACCCGAGGCCTTCCAAGGCGACGCAAAACTGTGGGGCGCGACGGCTCAGATCTACTCGCTACGCTCGGAACGCGATTTCGGCATCGGGACCTATTCCGATGTGGCGCTCCTCGCCGAGAACATCAGTCGCCTCGGCGGCGCGTTCCTCGGACTCAGTCCCGTTCATGCGCTCTTCGCATCGGATCGCTCCAAGATATCGCCCTACTCTCCATCCTCGCGCCTCTTCATTGAGTCCATCTATATCGACCCAACCGCAGCCGAAGGCTTCGTCGAGAGCGGCGCTCAAGCGCTTCTCGAGGATCCGAAAATGCAGGAGCGACTAGCACGGCTGCGAAGCGCTCACCTCATCGACTATGCCGAGGTCTGGTCCACCAAGCGCCCGCTTCTCGATGCCCTCTGGACATATTTCCAGAAGTCCGGCGCCTCCCCCGCCTTCGAGGCGTTCCGGCGCACAGGCGGTGAAGCATTGGAAGCGCACGCGACTTTCGAGGCGCTCTCCGAGCACCTTAAGGAACAGGGCCAGTTCTGGGTTGGCGAGTGGCCTGAGGAGTATCGCTCGGTCCATTCCGTGGCCGTGAGGCGCTTTCGTTTGCATCACACGGAGCGTGTGGCCTTCCATGCGTGGCTGCAATGGCTGGCGGACACTCAGCTTCACCAGGCGGCGGAACGGACCCGTACCGCAGGGCTGCCGATCGGCCTTTACCGCGATCTCGCCGTGGGCGCGGATGGCGGCGGGTCCGAGATCTGGGCGGCACCGGAGCGCTACGCTCCAAAGCTGTCCATCGGCGCGCCTCCGGATCCGCTTGGCCCACAAGGCCAGGATTGGGGGTTGCCGCCCTTCAATCCGCTCATCCTGGAGGAGCAGGGCCTCGCGGCTTTCCGCGAGCTCGTCTCGGCCAATATGCGCCATGCCGGCGCCATTCGCATCGACCACGCCTTCCAGCTCCAGCGCCTATTCCTGATCCCTGCCGGTGCTCCGGCCTCTCAGGGCGCATATGTGGATTATCCGTTCGAGGCCATGCTGGCGGTGCTACGCGTCGAGAGCCACCGCGCTTGCTGCCTCGTGATTGCGGAGGATCTCGGCACGGCGCCGAAGGGTTTCTCCGATGCCATCATGGAATCCGCCGTCCTCAGCTACCGGGTGCTGCCTTTCGAGAGGGAGGGATCGGCCTTCAAGAGGCCGCAGCAATATCCTCGCTCTGCTCTGGCCGTCATCTCCACGCATGATTTGCCGACCTTCACCGGCTGGTGGCGCGGCCTCGACATTGACCTGCGCCAGACATTTGGCATCTTCGAGCTGACACAGGCTGCCAGTGAGCGCATCGCGAGGGCTGCCGACAAACAGCGCCTGACAAGAGCCCTTGCAGAGGAAGGTCTCCTCCCCTCGTTTCAGATTCCGGAGATGGCCCCGCTTGAAGAAACGGTCCGTTATCTCGCCCGCACGTCCTCAGTTCTCATGGCTCTGCAGATCGAGGATGGCTCGGGCGAGCTGAACCAGCCCAACCTGCCGGGCATGGATGTGGGGCACCCCAATTGGCGCCGGCGCCTGTCGAATACGATCGAAGCCATCACCTCGCCCGGAAATCTGATGCCTAAGCTCGCGGTCGCTCTGGCGGAGGACGGACGAGACGTCCGTTCCCGTCGAAACATCGTCGCTTCGCCTCCGCCGCGGGCTACCTATCGCCTGCAGTTTCACAAGGACTTCACCTTCGACGATGCGGTGACGATCATGCCGTATCTGGCGAAGCTCGGCATCAGCCACGTCTATTCCTCGCCGATCCAGACGGCCGCACCCGGATCTACCCATGGCTATGACATCGTCGATCACTCGACCATCAATCCGGAGCTCGGCGGAGAGGACGGATTCCGCCGCCTCTCGGAAGCGTTGAAGGAGCACGGCCTTAAGCTCCTGCTCGATATCGTGCCGAACCATATGGGTGTGGGCGGGAAGGATAACGGCTGGTGGCTATCGGTGCTGGAATGGGGCCAGTTCTCGCCGGTAGCCCACGCCTTCGACATCGATTGGGAGCGACCCGGCGCCGACGGCAAACTGATCGTTCCATCCCTGAGTGGGCTCTATGGGGACGTCTTGGAGAAAGGCGAACTCCAGCTGAAATTCGACCCAGTTGAAGGCTCGTTCAGCGTCTGGCACTGGGAGCATCGCTTCCCGATCTGCCCGACGACCTATCCGGTCGTGCTCGACCATGCGCTAGTCGCTCTCAACGATCAGGCGAAGGCTGGTGAATTGCGCATCCTCACCGAGCGCTTTCGGGTGTTGAACGGTCGAACCTCGCAGAAAGATTGTGTCTCCCTGCCGGAAGTAGCTGAAACGGCGAAGCGCGCACTCGCTCAGACGGTCGCAGCCTCACCAGCGATCAGAAAGGCTATCGACGGCGCCATTGCGGCCATCAATGGCGTTTCCGGCCATCCCGAAAGCTTCAATCCCCTGCATCGCCTCCTGGAGGCCCAGATCTACCGCCTGTCTTACTGGCGTGTGGCATCGAGCGATATCAACTATCGCCGCTTCTTCGACATCAACACGCTGGCAGGCATTCGGGTCGAGATCCCGGAGATTTTCGACAAGACGCACGAGCTCATATTCCGTCTCGTGAATGAGAGCCTCGTCGACGGTCTTCGGATCGACCATATCGACGGTCTCGCTGATCCTGAGGGCTATTGCCGCACTCTTCAACGGAAGGTGGGGCCGGGCTTCTATGTAGCGGTCGAGAAGATTCTGGAGCCGGGCGAGGAGCTGCGTCCCTGGCCCGTCGCCGGAACATCGGGCTACGAGGTACTCAACCTCATCGACGGCGTGCTGGTGAATGCTGAGGCAGGCGCCACGTTCGAGCGCATCTATCGAAAAGCCTCGGGCCTTCAAGACTCCTATGACGAACTGCTGAGACAGGCCAAGACCGATATCACCGAGAAGAACTTCGCCAGCGAGCTGGAGGTTCTGGTCTCGGACATCAAGACAATCGCTGATGCCAGCCGCCGTACCCGCGACTACACGGCATTTACCCTGCGCCAAGCCCTTGTCGAGATCATCGCGGCCTTTCCGGTTTATCGCAGCTATCTCCGCGATGCAGACCCATCGGCTGGAGATGCGCGGCTGATCGAGGCGACGATCCGGACGGCGCAACAATCCAGCACCCTGGCGGATCGCAGTGTGCACGATTTCATCGCCACTGCCCTTCTAGGCAAAGCAGTCGCAGATCCGGCCGATATCCGCCGCTTCCGGCGACGGTTCCAGCAGCTGACAGGCCCCGTCATGGCAAAGAGCCTGGAGGACACCCTGTTCTATCGCTATGGCCGCCTGATCGCGCTCAATGAAGTCGGCGGCGATCCGGGTCATTTCGGCCTCTCTCCGGAAGCCTTTCACCAAGCCAATGCAGACCGCGTCCGCAATTGGCCACATGCGATGATCGCCACCGCGACGCATGACACCAAACGCGGCGAGGACGCGCGGGCACGCCTGCTCGCTCTCTCGGAGATGCCAGAAGGATGGGTGCAGGCTCTCGATCTCTGGCGAGAAATTGCAACTCCTAACCTGTCTGAGGTGAATGCTGCACCAGCGCCGGACGCCAACGATCAGGTGATCCTGCTTCAAGTCCTCCTCGGTGCTTGGCCCTTGGAGCTTATGGAAGGAATCGACAGCAAGCAGCTAGCCACGTTCCGGGGACGCATGGAGGAATATCTCATCAAGGGTCTTCGGGAAGCCAAGTGGCACACAAGCTGGGTCGCGCCGAACGAAGCTTATGAGGGAGCAGCCCTCAAGCTTCTGCGGGCTCTGCTCGACCCTCGTAATTCCTTCATCGAGCATTTTAAGCCTCTTGCCCGGCGTCTCTCTCTTCTTGGCATGCTGAATGGTCTCTCACGAATCGTCCTGAAAATGACGTTGCCGGGCGTGCCCGACATCTATCAGGGTACCGAGTTCTGGGACTTTTCCCTCGTAGACCCGGACAACCGGCGGCCTGTGAACTACAAAACCCGCATTCAAGCTCTAGATGAGAACGAGCCATTCACGGCTCTGATGAAAAACTGGTCCGACGGACGAATTAAGCAGCGCATCCTCGCCCGGCTGCTTCATGATCGTGCAGCCTCTCCAGACCTGTATGCCGAGGGTAACTACAGGCCTTTGACGACCAACGGCGAACGGGCGTCTCACCTGCTTGCCTATATCAGGCGGCACGGCGAGACGGCACTCGCCGTGATCGTGCCTCGCCTCGGAAGCGAACTAATGAGCAAGGAAGACCTCTTCCCCGATCCGGCCGTCTGGAGAGGTACGACAATTGCCCTGTCCCGCGGGCGCTGGCGAAACGTGCTGACAGGAGACGATATTCTCATCGACACGGATCAACACGAGGTCTCGTCGCTCATGGGTTCTCTCCCCTTTGCGGTCCTCAAGCGCGAGGATGATAAGAACGATCCGCATTAACAAAGAGCGTCGGCATGTCCGCCACTTGGCCTCACTGCTTCTGGTCCGAAGCGGGACCTGCTCCATAATGAAATCTTCAAAGGCAGCGAAGGAACAAGCCGCTTCGGTGGTGTCTATGGAACAGCATATGAAGGGGAATATCCGGATGGATCAGCATCGTGGAGGATCCCAGAGCGCACCAAAGCGCCGGGCCGAACCGCCATCAGTTGCCGAGATCATCAATTCGGGCGACCCCTTCTCCGTCCTCGGTCCTCATGAGATTTCACCCGGCCAATGGGAAATCCGTGCTATCCTGCCGGATGCCGATGCCGTGACGGTGCTGGATAGGGATGGACAGACCGTTCTCAGCACAATGGAGCGGATGCCTCCGGATGGCCTGCTCGTCGCTTCGCTCCGCGCCTCCGGCCGACCTGACTACAGGCTGCGGATCGGGCGGCAGGGTTATACCGAAATCCGACATGATGCCTACAGCTTCGGCGCATTTCTTTCCCATGACGACCTCATGCGGATCAGCGATCCTACAAGCGATACGGTCTACACAAAGCTCGGCGCACATTTTCTCGATCTCGGAGGAATCCAGGGCTTTCTCTTCACGGTCTGGGCGCCAAATGCCCGTCGGGTGAGCGTTGTCGGCGACTTCAATTCCTGGGACGGGCGCTGCCATCCCATGCGCCGCCGCCATGAACATGGGGTCTGGGAGCTGTTCATCCCGGATGTCACGCCGGATCAGCGCTACAAGTTCGAGATCATTGGCCTTCACGGAAATCTTCTTGCCCTCAAGGCCGACCCCATCGCCTTTGCCGCGGAGCACCCGCCAGCAACCGCTTCCGTTCTCAAAGGCGCACCGAGCTTCGACTGGCAGGACGCGGATTGGATGGCCTCGCGATCCGCGCAGAACCACCGCAAGGCGCCGATGTCGATTTACGAATGCCACCTCGGCTCGTGGGCCCGCGTGCCGGAGGAAGGCAATCGTTATCTCACCTATCGCGAATTGGCTGTACGGCTCATCCCTTACGTGAAAAATCTCGGCTTCACGCATATCGAGCTTCTGCCGATCACTGAATATCCCTTCGATGGCTCATGGGGTTATCAGCCGATCTCGCTTTATGCGCCGACGAGCCGCTTCGGTATCCCAGAGGATTTCGCGGCATTCGTGGAGGCAGCGCATGCCGCCGGGATCGGTGTGATCCTCGATTGGGTGCCGGCGCACTTCCCGAACGACCCGCACGGATTGTCCTATTTCGACGGCACGCATCTTTATGAACATGCCGATCCGCGCTTGGGCTTCCACCAGGATTGGGGCACCTACATCTACAATTTCGAACGCCAGGAGGTGATGAGCTTCCTCATAGCGAATGCCCGTTTCTGGCTTGAGCGCTATCACCTCGACGGATTGCGGGTCGATGCTGTCGCCTCCATGCTCTACCTCGATTACTCGCGCAAGCCAGGAGAATGGATCCCCAATCGCTACGGGGGTAACGAGAATCTCGGCGCCATCGACTTCATCCGTAAGATGAACGAGGTCGCCTATGCCACTTCGCCGGGTGCCGTCACCATTGCAGAAGAATCCACAGCCTGGCCGGGCGTTTCGCAGCCAACCTACACGGGGGGTCTCGGCTTCGGGTTCAAATGGAACATGGGCTGGATGCACGATACCTTGCGTTACATCAGCAAGGATCCCGTATTCCGCCAGTATCATCATCACGATCTGACCTTTGGCCTGCTCTACGCCTTCTCCGAAAACTTCATCCTGCCCTTGAGCCATGATGAGGTCGTGCACGGCAAGGGATCTCTCCTCGGCAAGATGCCGGGCGATCAATGGCAGCGTTTTGCCAATCTTCGCACCTATTTCGGCTTCATGTGGGGGCATCCCGGCAAGAAGCTTCTGTTCATGGGCGGAGAATTCGCGCAGGAGCGGGAATGGAACCACGACGAGAGCCTCGATTGGCATCTCCTTGACAACTCTTACCACAAGGGTGTGCAGACTCTCATCGGAGACCTGAACCGCGCCTACCGCTCCATTCCTGCCCTGCATGAGCGCGACTGCGAGGCGAAGGGATTCGAGTGGCTCGTGGCCGATGACCGTGACAACAGCGTCATCGCATGGGCGCGGCGTGGCGATCACGATAAATCCCTTGCCATTGTCGTGTCGAACTTCACGCCCGTTCCGCGTGAAGCATATCGCATCGGCGTCCCGCTGCCGGGCTTCTATCGCGAGGCAGTCAACACGGACGCTGGCCTCTATGGCGGCAGCAACATGGGCAATCTCGGCGGGGTCCTGGCCGAGAATACTCCGAGCCACGGCCAGCCATGCTCGCTCACCCTGACAATCCCGCCTCTGGCGACACTCATCCTCGTACTGGACGATGAGAGCTCCAGAGTGAACATATAGTTCCGCTTGCGCGGGACTTAACCCGAGGCTCGTGCGTTGATGACATGAAGGTTTTTCTCCGTCTGGCTTTTTGAGATTCCCGAATGAATGACAAGGTCGATACCAATGAGCTCTCGGCAGCTCAGATCGTTGCTCCCAACATGAGGCGCACATCCCGCGTGCGCGAAGGTTTACCCTACCCGCTTGGGGCGACCTGGGATGGACTGGGTGTCAACTTCGCGATCTTTTCTGCCAATGCCACCAAGGTCGAGCTCTGCCTGTTCGATCTGGAAGGCCTCAACGAACTGGAGCGGGTCGAGCTGCCGGAATACACGGATGAGGTCTGGCACGGCTACCTGCCGGATGCGCGTCCTGGGACGACATACGGCTACCGTGTTTACGGCCCTTATGAGCCTAAGGAGGGTCACCGCTTCAATCCGAACAAGCTCCTTCTCGATCCCTATGCACGGCAGCTTGTGGGCGACCTTATCTGGAACCCTGCGCTGTTCGGCTACATCATCGGATCATCGGATGCCGATCTGTCCTTCGACAAGCGAGACAGCGCGCGCTTCATGCCCAAATGCCGCGTCGTTGAATCGGCCTTCACCTGGGGACGTGTGCGCCGGCCGCAAATTCCGTGGGAACGTACGATCGTTTACGAAACGCATCTGCGCGGCTTCACCATGCAGCACCCGGCCGTTCCCAGGGAACTGCGCGGCACCTTCTCGGGCCTGATGCAGCATGAAGTGATCGAGTACATCAAGAACCTCGGCGTCACCGCCGTCGAGTTGCTTCCCATCCACGCCTTCGTGGATGACAGTTATCTCATTGAGAAGGGTTTGCGGAACTACTGGGGCTACAACACCATCGGATACTTCGCGCCGCAGCCGCGCTATCTTGCAACGCCCTTCGTGAACGAAGTGAAGGAGATGGTGAGCCATCTTCACGATGCCGGGATCGAGGTCATTCTGGATGTGGTCTATAATCACACGGCCGAGGGTAACGAGCTTGGGCCGACCCTGTCCTTCAAAGGGATCGACAACGCATCCTATTACAGGCTTGCTCCCGACAAGCGCTACTACATTAACGACACCGGTACCGGGAACACGGTCAATCTCAGCCATTCCCGCGTCCTGCAGATGGTCACGGACTCTTTACGCTACTGGGCGCAGGAGGTGCAGATAGACGGCTTTCGATTCGATCTCGCGACCATTCTCGGCCGCGAGCCGCATGGCTTCGATGAGGACGGACGTTTCCTCGATACTTGCCGTCAGGATCCCGCGCTCAGCCAGGTCAAGCTCATTGCCGAGCCATGGGATTGCGGCCCCGGTGGCTACCAGGTCGGCCGTTTCTCACCCGGATGGGCGGAATGGAACGACCGTTACCGCGACACGGTACGAGCCTATTGGAAAGGCGATGAAGGGAAGCTTCCGGAACTCGCCTCGCGCCTTACTGCGTCGGCGGATATTTTCAGCAAGCGTGGACGCAGACCCTGGGCTTCCGTCAACTTCATCACCGCCCATGATGGCTTCACGCTGAACGATCTCGTGTCCCACAATGAGAAGCACAACGAGGCGAATGGCGAGGACAACAAGGACGGACACGATCACAACCTGTCCTTCAACAATGGTGTCGAAGGACCAACGGACGATCCGAAGATCCATACACTGCGCCTGCGTCAGATGCGCAACATGCTCGCCACCCTGCTCTTCTCACAGGGAACACCCATGCTGC
The DNA here is from genome assembly GCF_055792825.1 of Microvirga sp. GN3. Classification (NCBI taxonomy): domain Bacteria; kingdom Pseudomonadati; phylum Pseudomonadota; class Alphaproteobacteria; order Hyphomicrobiales; family Methylobacteriaceae; genus Microvirga; species Microvirga sp. GN3. Next base: position 120,660 of record NZ_JBVVAK010000001.1, on the reverse strand, counting down.
TTGCGGGCGACGAATTTATGCGAACTCAACAGGGCAACAATAATGCCTATTGCCAGGATAACGAGATCTCCTGGATCGATTGGGAGGGGATCGATGAGAATGGCATCGAGCTTCTTGAATTCACCCGCAAGCTCATCCGGCTGCGCCAGGACCTTCCCATCCTGCGAAGAGGCCGGTTCCTGTCCGGCGTCTACAATGAGGAACTCGACGTCAAGGATGTGACGTGGCTCACGCCCGCCGGAGACGAGATGACGCCAGAGCACTGGCAAGACCCAAATGCCCGCTGCATCAGCATCCTGCTCGATGGTCGCGCCCAGCCGACAGGCATCCGCCGGCGAGGCACGGACGTGACCCTGCTGCTGATTCTGAATGCGCATCATGATGTGGTGAAGTGCATATTACCGGAGGTGATAGGCGGAGAGGCCTGGATGTGCCACATCGATACCAATCAACCCGATCTGGACGCACCTACCGAATTCAGGTTCCGCAAGGAATATACCGTGACCGCTCATTCCCTGCTTCTCTTCCAGCTCAAGCCGGAGAAGCAACGCAAGCCGGAGAGGAAAAAGAAAGGCTCTTGATCGGGCGCCTTTCTCTCATGCTCGAAGATACGAGCGGTAGAGGCTGACATATTGCCTTGCAGGGCGATGCCAGCTCACATCGGCTCCCATGCCGTTCACCTGCAGACGCTGCCACGCGCTCTTGTCGCGCCATAAGCTTTTCGCCCGGTCGAAGGCATCCAAGGCTCCGCCAAGATTGACAGGCCCGAACTGGAATCCGGTTGCGGCACCGGCGGCGACGGCCATCTCGTTGGCATCAATGATCGTGTCAGCCAGCCCGCCCACGCGTGAGACGATGGGGATGCTTCCATAGCGCATGGCACAGAGCTGCGTCAGTCCGCAGGGCTCGAACCGCGACGGGACGAGAAGCGCGTCGCTCCCGCCTTGAATCTGATGAGCCAACGCTTCGTCATAGCCGATAAAGCATCCGACCTGGCCAGAATAAACGATACGTGCAGTCTGGAAACTGTCCTCCAACGCTTTGTCGCCTGCTCCCAAAAGGGCTAATTGCGCCCCGTCCGCGAGCAGCCGCGAGAGGCCCGCGAGGACGAGGTCGAGACCTTTCTGTTCCGACAGGCGGCTGACGACACCGAACAGGAGTGCATCGGGATCAGGCTTCAGCCCGAGCCGTTCCTGCAGGGCTCTCTTGTTGACGATCCGTGCCTCAAGGCTGTTGCGGTCATATGGGCGTGCGAGGTGCGCATCCGTCGAGGGATCCCACACCTTGTCATCGATACCGTTGAGAATACCGGACACGATATTCGCGCGGGAACGCAGCAATCCGTCGAGCCCCATGCCACCCTCAGGCGTCTGGATTTCCTTGGCATAGGTAGGAGACACGGTCGTGATACGGTCGGCGAGCTGGAGTCCCGCCTTCAGAAAACCGATCTGCCCGTAATATTCGACCCCATCCACCGTGAAGACGCTGGTGGGCAGGCCAAGCTCGAAGAGAAGATCGGCCGGAAAGATGCCCTGAAAAGCAATGTTGTGAATGGTGATGACCGTGCCGGGGCGCGGGCTGTCGGTGAGGCTCAGATAGACCGGCACGAGGCCGGCCTGCCAGTCATGGGCATGGATGACATCGGGAACAAATCCCGGTGTTAGCCCCTGCCCGATATCGGCCGCCACCCGCGACAGCGCTGCAAAACGCCTCGCATTGTCCGGCCAGTCCCGTCCATTCGGCGCGAGATAGGGTGAACCGGGGCGCTCGAAGAGATGGGGAGCTTCGATCACGAAAAGGTCGAGTCCGCCTGCCCTGCCCGACAGAAGACGACCATATCCGCCGAAGAAGCTTGGATAAGCGTGCAGGGACTCAAAGTGCTCCAGCGCTTTCAGCACTGCCGGATAGCCGGGAACGAGCGTGATGACCGTCACGCCTTCTTCTGCAAGCGCGGATGGCAAGGCGCCGACCACATCGGCCAGTCCGCCTGTCTTGATGATGGGAAAGACCTCTGACGCAACCGACAGAACGTTCAGAGGCTTCATCCGGTCAATCTCTCGATCATCGGCTTGGTGATGAGGCAGATACCCTTTTCGGTGCGGCGGAAGCGCTGCGCATCCAACTCGGGATCTTCGCCCACCACCAGCCCATCGGGAATGCGCACGCCACGATCGATGACCACGTTCTTCAGCCGAGCCCCGCGGCCGATCTCGACGTAAGGGAGAATGACGGCGCCGTCCACATCGGCATAGGAATGCAGATGTACGGCCGTGAAGACAAGTGACCGGCGCAGAGCCGCACCGGAGACGATGCAGCCACTCGAAACCAGTGAGTTGATAGCATTTCCGCGCCTGCCATCCTCATCGTGAACGAATTTTGCTGGCGGCCATGTCTCGGAGAATGTCGAAATCGGCCAGTCGCGATCATAAAGGTCGAGAGACGGGACGATAGCGGTCAGATCGATATTGGCCTCCCAATAGGCATCGACCGTGCCCACGTCGCGCCAATAGGCCTCCGCATCACTGCCGCCGGCTTCGGCACCCGAGCGAACGCAGGAGCGTGTGAAGCGGTGCGCTACTGCTTTTCCGTGCTGAACCAGATAAGGGATGATGTCCTTGCCGAAGTCCCGGTTCGAACCCGGTGTGGCGGCATCGCGCTGCAATTGCTCGAACAGAAACTGGGTATTGAAGACGTAGATGCCCATGCTTGCCAGCGCCATGTCCGGCTTGTCGGGCATGCCTGGCGGATCTGCGGGCTTTTCGAGGAACGAGACGATGCGGTCCGTGGCGTCGACGGCCATCACGCCGAATCCGGTCGCCTCCATGCGCGGCACCTCGAGACAGCCGACGGTCACATCGGCTCCCGAGTCGACATGCTGGCGCAGCATGATCTCGTAATCCATCTTGTAGATATGATCACCGGCCAGGATGATGATGTATTCTGGGCCATTGCTCGCAATGATGTCGATGTTCTGATACACCGCGTCGGCCGTTCCCTCGTACCACATGGTCTCGGACACCCGCTGGCTGGCCGGCAAGATATCGAAGCTCTCGTTGCGTTCAGCCCGGAAGAAGTTCCAGCCGCGCTGGAGGTGACGGATGAGGCTATGCGCCTTGTACTGCGTCGCCACCCCGATGCGCCGGATGCCGGAATTCAGTGCATTCGACAGCGCAAAGTCGATGATCCGTGTGTTTCCACCGAAATAAACGGCGGGCTTGGCGCGGATATCGGTCAGTTCCATCAATCGACTGCCGCGTCCACCGGCGAGAATGTATGCCATCGCATGGCGGGCGAGAGGGGCGTAGGAAACGCTGGAATTAGGCAAGACCGGGTCCTCACATCAACGGCAGCCACCTGCCCGCTCTGTAGACGCTGAAGCCGATCACAAGTTCTTAGCGCGTGTTCCGGTTTCAGTTTTACTCCTGCCCCCTGGGCCTCCGGCCGCACAGGTCGAAGGCTCATGTCATCTCTTTCATTCAAGTCACTCGGGTCGTGCGCTTGCGCTTCGGTGGCACGACGGGCGTCTCGCCTTCTGCAACAGGAGCGGCCGCAGGGCTGCGCTTCTTGCGAGTTTTCGGCGCCGCCGGGGCGGGAAGTTCTTCATCCGCCGTCGCGCTCGTCATACCAAGAGGTGCCGGGTCGATGATGGGCGCCTTCGTGCCCCCCACCTCATCGCCCTCGCCGAGAATTTCCTGCTCTGCCTGATACCAATATTCATCAGCGCGGCCATGAATGCTCCCGTGCCGCATCCAAAGCTCGTATGCCCGTTCACGGATTCTTTCTTCGAGGTTCTTGTCCATGATCGCCCTACATCCTGATGCGTGCCTCGCCCTGACGACGCGCCAAGCGAACTGGTCTCTCTCCAGCCACAAGATTACGCGTTCATCGGAAATGAACTATGTAAATTATTAGGCAGCTCCCGCGAATGGCAACGGCTGCACGCTCAATCTGCGGCAAATGTTTGCCCAGCGCATCGTGCGAAAAGGTGGGTCCACTTTTGGGTCCGATGCTCATCATCAAAGCTGGCGCATCGTTGGACCCAATCCGAGGGGCCGCACGATGCGCTAGGAATGAAACGGCATCAGCTGAAGATTTCATCCATCTCTCGACCGGATCGGGACATGTGCAGCCTTACAATTTCCAAAGATTTGCCTCGAGACCAACCGTCAGACGACAGATCACTAGCGGATGCAGATCTGAGCAACAGGGATGCAAATCCGGGATTGGGCGGTCGGAACCTTGGCTTCAGTCCCGAGTTGGCAAGATATTCCGCCCAAAAACGTGGCTGACGTGCAACTTTTGGAAGAAACGACGAGCAGGCAGGCACTCGACATCGCCCGCGAGGCCACACAGGTCCCGGCAGGTCCGATCCTGCGTCCGGGGCAGAATTGCTGGCGCGTGGCTCAGGCCGACAGGGCCAGCGTTCTGATCGACGGGGCTCCTTATTTCGCTCATCTCGAATCTGCATTGCGGAAAGCTCAACGGTCGATCCTCATTATTGGGTGGGATTTCGATGGCAGCATCCGCCTTCGCCCGGATGCCAGTGCCGAGGTTTCTCCGCCGCTCGGCCCGTTCCTCCGATCGCTTGTCGAGGAACGGCCCGATCTGGAAGTTAGGATTCTCGTCTGGAGCATTGCCGTCGTCCATGCGCCAGGCGCGCCAGGCCCGCTGATCTTCGGCGCAGACTGGCAAAACCATACGCGGCTACAGGTCAAGCTCGACACGCATCATCCGCTCTATGCAGCCCATCACCAGAAGATCGTCTGCATCGACGACACTCTGGCGTTCGTCGGAGGCATGGACCTGACCGTCGAGCGCTGGGACACCTGCCGCCATGCCTGTGACGATCCGATTAGGCTGAAAGACGACGGAAGCATCTACGAACCGGTTCACGATCTCCAAATGGCTGTGGACGGCGACGCTGCGCGGTCTATCGCCGAAATCGGTTATGAGCGCTGGAAGTTTGCGACCGGCGAAGAGTGTACGCCGTCTACGAACGGATCCGCCCCTTGGCCATCCGACCTCGTGCCCGATTTTCGCAATGCGCCAATTGCCATCGCCCGAACCTATCCGGCTTGGGGCGAGCAGCCGGCCGCCGGCGAGGCCGCGGCACTGACCCTGGACGCCCTTTCGGCTGCGAAGAAGATGATCTACATCGAAGCACAGTACATGACGGCGCCATATGTCGGCGACGTTCTCGAGCGGCATCTCGCCGATCCTGACGGCCCTGAAATCGTCGTCATCCAGACCCACGAGTCTCACGGCTGGGCCGAGGAGTTGGTCATGGGCACCAACCGCGACCGATTGATCCGCCGCCTGCGCAAATGCGACCATCACGACCGGCTGCGAGTCTATTACCCTGTCACCCCCGATGGCGAGGGCGGGGAATGCCAGATCCTGATCCACTCCAAGCTCATCATCATCGATGACGTGCTTTTGCGCGTCGGATCCTCGAACCTGAACAACCGGTCGATCGGTCTCGACAGCGAATGCGATGCCGCCGTCGAGGCGACGACGGAGGAGATGCGCCAGACCATCGTCCGGCTGCGGAACCGCCTGCTCGCGGAGCATCTGGAGGTCGATCTGGAGATCTTCGCCCGGACCCTTGAGTGCGGGGGAGGATCCGTCATCAAAGCCATCGAGCAGCTCAATACAGGTGAACGCGGCCTTCGGGCCTTCACGGCCATGTCGGATAACGGTCCAGACGTGCCGGCGACAGGCACCGGACTCCTGGATCCACTCGAGCCCTTCGAGCCTCTGTCCCTGTTCAGGCGGCGTAAGGAATAGGGATCAAGCCTTCGCCCCGATCCCGGTGTCAGCCCCGTAAACACGGCCTCTGTGACGGTAGAACAATTCCGTCACCGCAAACAGAATGCTTCCCAAGACGAGCGGCACGAGGAAATAGACGAACCGGAACACCAGGAGCGACCCGATCAGGTCATTCTGCGGCAGCAGATACATGACCACGCTCTCGATGACGCCGAGCCCCCCGGGAACATGGCTGACGAGGGCTGTCGCATTGGCGATCACATAGACGGACGCCACACCAAGATAAGCCACCTCGGCAACAGCCGCGAGCGCCTGATGCAGACAGGCCGCCACGAAGGCAAAGTTGATGGAGCCGACCAGGACCTGCCCGATGGCAAGCTTGAGCGGCGGGATCTCAAGAGTCCAGCGTCTGATCCGCAGCGGCCTTCGCAAGATGGCGGAGAGGATCAGGTACACCGCAGGCAGCGCAAGGCAGCCGATGCTGAGAGCAATGACGACCGGCTGCGTGAGCCCTGTAATCTCCATCGCCAGTCGGGAGCGCAATAGGAGCGCCGCGCCGCCTAAGACCATGAGGCCAAGTCCGACCGTGATGCCACAGAAGATGATCACCTTGGCGACCTCTCCGGTCCTCAAGCCCCAACGGCTGTAGAAGCGGAAGCGGACTGCACCGCTGCTCAAGGCGGCCAAACCGATATTGTGACCGAGGGACAAGGCCATGAAGGAGGCTAGAGCCACTTTCGGATAGGGCAGCGGCCGCCTCACGTAGTGCAGGGCCAGATAGTCGAAGAAGGTCAGAGACAGATAGCTCGCGGCGGCGAACCCGGCCGCGCCCAGGAGCCTTGGCACGGGCACGGCCGCAACGGCGGCGATCAGCTGGTCCAGGCTGTAGCGGCTGAGCGTGCGGTAGAGCAGGAAGGCTGCGAGGCCGATGGCTGCCGCAGCAATCACATATTTCCAGTTCCGCATTCGCTCTCCTTAGCGTCGTAGGCCCGTTCACCGCGGACGGCACCACTCCAAGGGCTCAACGCGATGAGGCGATGTGCGATCCGTAACGTTGCGGGGAACCCACCTATTCCTGCGCATAAGCGAAGCTCGGCTTGTGCCCCGTGCCATGGGCGATCTGGAACTCGACCATGAGAGGCAGGTGATCCGAGGCAACCCGCGCGAGGGGTGTCCGCACGGTTTCCACACGCAGGACGCGGATCGAACGGCTGACGAAGACATGATCGATACGCACGAATGGCAGGCGGGAGGGAAAGGTTGCCTTGGGCCGCGGAAGCTGGGTCTGCACCTGCGCATCCAAGAGACATGAGGCGAGACGCCGATAGACCCTGGATCGAGGGGTGGCATTGAAATCGCCTGCCAGGATCACCGGTTCCCGGCAGGCCCGATGGCCGAGCCAGTGCGGGCCCAGCAGGGTATCGGTCTGCGCCAGCCGCTCGTGCCGGCGTAGGCCCAGGTGGGTGTTGATCACCTGCACCTCGCTCCCGCCCAGCTGGATCGAAGCCCAGAGGGCTCCCCTCGGCTCCAGCCGTGGCCTGCGGGCCCATCCTGGAAGCGCTTCCGCCTTCACCAGCTGCGATGGCCGGTGGGTCAGGATAGCATTGCCATATTCCTCTTCCAAAACCCGCAGGCTGGCATGGAAATGGACGTTCATCCCGAGCGCCTGCGCGATCGCATGGGCCTGATCGATCCCGCCGGTGCGGAGGCGTCCGACATCGAGTTCCTGAAGTGCAACCACATCCGGCTCATAGGCAGCGATCACATCCGCGATCCGTGAAGGGGAAAGCCGACCGTCCGTCCCGAGACAGCGGTGCACGTTGTAGGTCAGGATTCGCGGCACTTGGCCCCCTGTCTCATCCCTCCCCGCGCACGCGGTTTCTATCTGGAGGGTCCATTCAATCCGATTTGAAGCCAAACTCGGATTGGAGGGGATTGGATCCCACGAAGCCTGACAATTCAGGCAGAGAGGCCCTTCAATCGCTCGATGCTAATCCCGCGGCCTCGAATGGCCCGGATCGAGGGTCAGGAACGCAGTGGCAACGGCAATCGCGGCAATCCACCAGCCCTGCCAAGCGCCATGGCTGACAAGCGCGATCGCGCTTGTCGACATGAGAGTCATGAGGCCCGCGCGACGGATATCGGCTGGTGCGCCGGAAAGGCTCTTCAGCACCCAGAGGACGAGCGCGGACAAAAGGACAGCGCCGATTGCCCCCAGCTCGACCCATGCCTGCAGGAATGCGTTATGAGGATGACCGACTTTCAGCATTTGCCGGTAGGCGGGGTTGATTTCGGCTGCGACCGGATGGCTGCCCATATGCGGCGACGACGCGAAGCCGGTCCCAAAGATCGGGTAATGGCGGGCGACATCGCTGAAGGCCTGCCAGAGTTCGATGCGCTCCCGCGAGTGCCCTCCCTTGGTCGCCTCGATCGCCTTGTCGGGTACCAAGCTGGCGACGGCGTTTCCGAAGAAGGGCTGAATCCAGATTAGCCCGAGAAGGACGACCGCGAGAAAGCGTTTCACCCAGACGAAGGGAGCGTAGCTCAGCGCGAATGTCCCGGTAGCGGCCAGCAGGCCAAGCTTAGCAGCCTCGCTGTCGGAGACGATGATGGTGGCCACGATTCCGAGCAGGAGACCTAAGAAAAGCGCCCGCTGCCTGTGAAAGCCCACCAGGACGAGGACCGGCCCGAGCAGGAGAAACAGGGTCACGACCGGCCTGTTGTGAATGAAAGTACCGATACGCTCGGGGAGAAATCGTCTCAAAGGAAAGTCGAGCAGGAGTTCGGCGGCGATCAACCCTGCGGCGATCAGCATCGTCCTTGCAAGGGCTCCGACCATCCACCGGGGCGGGGGGGCTGCGCGCCAGCTCACGATAAGGATCGCGCTTGAGACGGCCGGGAGCACCGCTTCGCCCCAGGCAAACAGACCCAGGGCCGGCCTCATCGCCCAACTGAGTGAGATCAGAGGATAGGCAGCCGCACAAAGGACGAGAATGAGGACGCCTGTCCGCTGCCCTGCCAGCACCGCACGATAAGAGCCGATGGCGCCGGAGGCGAGACGCGAGGCAAGCACGAAAAGAGCGGCACAGGCCAGAAATAAAGGTGAGGAGCGATTGGCGACCGCCATCGCTATCGGCAGCAGAACAATCAACCCGTGGCCGATATTATCCAGATGAACGCTAAGATTTTTATGTTTATCAGAAGCCGAACAGAGAGATGTTTCTTCTGAATTTATATGATCAGGCACGCCGGCGGCATTTTTTTGCTTAAGACCTTCTCTATGCTCCGCGAACATGCACACTCTCGTTATTCAAAAGCCTAAAATCCGATAATCCCGTTTTCATGCGCATCTGACCGTCGCCAGACGAGCGGCGGCTATCAGTAAGCGAGACGCAACAATATTCATAGTCCAGCCAATCCTCCCTGAAACGGTGGAATGTCGCTCCTCGGCAGCATTCTACGATAACCGATCGGCCAAGTTCGCTGCAATGGAAGGGGGACCTGATGGAATACCAAGCAACGCTTGACATCTGTGGCATGTCGCCCCGGGACCGGGGCTCGCCCGCTGCAGGATCGATGATAGAGCCGACCGCGATGGCTGCGGCTCAGAAATGGAACGGGAGCCGTGCGTACATCCGGCAACGGCTCCCGCCTCCTTGACCGGTCGCCGCTGCAACCGGATTGGCTCATCATATCCCAGACCGACCCGGGCGGGACGGTGCATAGGAGGTATGGGAGTCCCTCGCCCGAGGGCGCCCTCCCCTCCGGGGCATAGGCACGATGCGCCAAAAGGGGCTTGCACCACCGCTCCCGCGCGGTATGGCATGCCAGCGCACGCCAAACGGAGCCGACATGTCCGAGATGTTCTCTCTGCAGAAAGACAAGATCCGCGTTCTTTTGCTCGAAGGAGTGAACGACAGCGCTGTCGAACTGATCAGAGGCGCCGGTTACACGAACCTGACCTATCTCAAGACTGCCCTCGACGAGGATCAGCTGATCGAAGCGTTGCAGGGTATCCATCTGCTGGGCATTCGCTCGCGCACGCAGCTGACGGCCAAGGTTCTGGAAGCCGCGAACAGGCTGATCGCCGTCGGCTGCTTCAGCGTCGGCACGAACCAAGTCGACCTGGAAGCCGCCCGGCATGCAGGCATTCCGGTCTTCAACGCCCCCTTCTCCAATACCCGAAGCGTTGCCGAACTCGTGATCGGCGAGATCGTCATGCTGCTGCGACGCACCTTTCCCAAATCCACCGCAGCTCACGTGGGACAATGGGACAAGTCCGCCGCCGACAGCCACGAGGTGCGGGGCAAGACGCTCGGCATCGTCGGCTACGGCAATATCGGTTCGCAACTCTCGTACCTGGCCGAGGCCATGGGTATGCGGGTCATCTTCTTCGACCAGACCGACAAGCTTCGGCACGGCAACACGGAGCCTGCCGACAGCCTGCATGCCCTGTTGAACCAGAGCGATGTGGTGAGCCTCCATGTTCCCGAGACGCCGGCTACGCACGGCATGATCGGCAAGGCCGAGATCGCGGCGATGAAGCAGGGCGCCTATCTGATCAACAACAGCCGGGGAACCGTGGTCGATCTCGACGCACTGGCCGAGGCTCTCAGCAGCGGACATCTGCGTGGTGCGGCCGTGGACGTGTTTCCGAGCGAACCGGCCTCGAACAAGGAGCCCTTCGTCACGCCGCTGCAAGGCCTCTCGAACGTTATTCTGACACCACATATTGGCGGCTCGACGGAGGAAGCGCAGGAGCGCATCGGCGCGGAGGTCGCAAAGAAACTTGTCGAATATTCCGACGTCGGCACGACGATCGGAGCCGTCAACTTTCCGCAAGTGCAGCTCCCGTCGCGCCCTACCGGTACACGCTATATCCATGTGCATCGGAACGTGCCCGGCATTCTCGGGCGCCTCAACAATGCCTTCTCTCAGCGCGGCCTCAACATCACGGGTCAGCACCTGCAGACGGATGGCGAGATCGGCTATGTCGTGATCGAGGCGGAAGGTCTGCCCGAGCAAAGCCGGGAGACCCTCGATGAGATCCGCACCCTGGACGGAACCATTCGAGCACGGCTGCTCTATGCAAGGGGATAACCTGTATCATTCCCCTAAGGAGCTTCCTGAAGCATTTGCACGGAAGTCATGGTACCGTCGGATACTCTCCTCTCCGAGGGATATGAGTGCATGCTGTTGGGAGCAGACGTGGAAACGTGATTGCCGATGTTCAGGTGAAGTTGCGTCGCTTCTTGCGGCAGATAGTGGCCAAACTCACCCGCGCAGCGGGTCTGCCTAAGATTGTCGCGGATGACTCGGAGGCCGTGCTTGGTCAACCGCCTTCCGCGAATGCCGACGTTCATTTGGACGAATCGGATCGCCTTTCATCCGCGCTTATCTCCGTCAGCAAGTCGCTCCGACGCCATGTTGCCGAAGACTTTCAGCCCCTCGCGCCCTCAAGCATTGAAGATTTGGGACGTCCGAACGACATGAACGCCTCCGTAGATACTCTCGCCGAACAGATGCTGACCCTGGTGGAGATCGTTTCGGCCCAGGAGAGAGACATCAAGGCTCTCAAGGAGCAGTGCCGCCGGCTCGAGGAACACGATCAGGCCATCGCCGTCGCCTTCTCGACCTTCTTCCACGTCCTTTCGGCCGGCCGCGTCGCCAAGCTGAGCGAGATCGCCCATATCCTGAACAACATCATCAAGATCGCCGAACAGGAGGGCCGCCCGCCCGCTTCCATCAAGTTCCTCCAGGACCTCGCTGCCATGCTTCCGGACGATCAGCGCTGAGAAGTGATCGAGACACGCGCCGAAGCGTCAGACAATTTCCCTAGCACGATGGAAATCGGCCCCATCATTAACCACCCGTTAACCATGCTCCTTCACCTTGAGGAAACTGCCACATTGGAGCTGCCGGTCGTTTCGGCCTGAGCATTTCGGTTCATCCACACGGCCCATTCGCAACCGAAGCACCAGAGGCGAAGGAAGCTGTTGATGTCGATGGACAGGGCCGAGGCTGCGGTCGAAATGGCGATCGTCAAGCACGTTGCGAATTCCTTTCAGCGGACCAGTCGGGACGGGACGACCGACACTATCGTCGTCCAGGTCCGCAACCGCATTACGGACAGCTTTCAACCCAGCGATTTCCAGACCGAACAGGACAACCAGCCGCCTGCGCTCGTGGCATTCTACCGCCGCATCGCTGCCGCTTTCACCCCGATTGCGCGGGAACCTGATACGTCGGAAAGAACATCGCGCCTGAGCGATATCAAGGGCTCTCTTGAAACCCTGCGCGGTGCTCTGCCCTCCATGGCACAAAGGTCCAGGCTCGACCATGCCAGAGGCCATCTCTTGATCGAACGGCAGCAATTGCTCGTGAAGAACGAATTGACCGAAGGTTTCGGACGGATAGAAACCTGGATCCTCTCCATCGCGTTTCTGGGTCTCGTTCTCCTGGATGCAGTCAGCATCCTTTGGGCCCTGCCCTTTCTTGGTCTGAGCATCTGCAGAGCCTGGTATCTCGACAGGCAATGCAAGCGCCGCCTCAAGAAAATCGCGGACATCGATGCTCTGCTCGGCCGCATCGAGCGGGCAGGCTGATCAGTGATATCGGCCTTATGATCCCTTCAGAATGGCCGATGCCATCGCGATATCCTGAACGGCCAATCCTGAGAAGGTTGAAACGGTAATCTGGCCTGCCGTCGCACGCCCTTGCGCCGTTCCCACAACAATCTCACCGATCTCGACAACCTTGCTTATGGCAGAGATATCAGTGCCGCAGGCGTGCCCCAGTTCCCCGCGTGATTGGGCCTGGTGCCTGCTGTCTGTCACAACAACGTCGGCGTTGCGAATGATGGCCTCATTCAGCTCCTGCTTGTCCGGACTATCGGCTCCGATGGCCGTGATATGAGTGCCGGGCCGAATATCACTCCATTGGAGGAGCGGCGATGGGCTGGCTGTTGCGGTGACGATCAGACGGCAGCGAGACGCAACCTCTGACGGCGATGACACGATCTCGACGGAAAAATCCTTGTCCCGCATCCGTCCCGCATAGGCCGATGCTCGCTCGGCATTGCGGCCCCAGACCACGATGCTGCGGCAGGGACGAATGGATTGCAGCAGTTGCACCTGCAGTTCCGCCTGGATGCCGCAGCCGAGGACACCGATCGCGTCAACTCTCTCAGGCGCAAGATATTTTGCGGCGACTGCGCCGGCTGCAGCTGTACGCAAATCCGTCAGTCGTCCGCGATCATTGAGCACTGCGGCCAGTTCGCCAGTTTCCTTCTTGAAGACGAGAAGCAGGCCGTCGCTGCTGCTGAGGCCTCTTGCTGGATTGTTCCAGAATCCGGAGGCGATCTTGATCACATAGGTGTCGCCGCTCGTCAGATATCCATACTTGATATGCACCTCGCCAGGCGGATCGGTCAGGAGCAGCTCACCGGGCGCCGGAATCACCGCTTCGCCACGGGAGAAGGCGGCGAACGCGCCCTCCATCAGACCGACCAGATCCAGACCTTTAAGGCGCTCCTCGATCTGCGGAAGATCGAGAAAGGTGATCGGAGATACAGCAGCGATAACGCTCATGATCCTAGCCGTTCAAAATGGAGAAGATCTTGTCGCGGTCAAAATTGGCACCGCAGAGCACAACGATGTTCGTCTGCCCTTTGCAGCACTCGGCAACTTTAAGGAAGCCGGCAAGAGCAAGGGCAGCCGCGCCCTCGACGATCTGGTTCTCCTTGAAGGCGAGGTCCTTGAGAGCGTCAACAATCTCGGTCTCCGTGCATGTGACGACCTCGTCGATGACGGAGAGCGCGAGCGGCAGCGTGATGCTGTCTTCGTCCATGCCCCCGGCAACGCCGTCGGCAAGCGTGTCGAGATGCTCAGTTTCGACCACACGTCCCGCCGCCATGGATGCAGCGAGAGCGGCCGAATTCTGGGCCGCCACACCGTAAATCCGCGTGTGCGGGCTGAAGCTCTTGAGCACGGAGCCGATGCCGCCGATCAGACCGCCGCCTCCCATGGCAACGAAGATATTGTCGATGCTCTCGGCCTGTTCGAGCAATTCCAGGCCTATCGTTCCCTGCCCGGCAACGATCTCGGGATCGTTATAGGGGGAGACATAAGCCAAGCCGTGTGAGACTGCCTCCTGCTGCGCGTAAGCTTCTGCCAAACCGCTCTCGGCGCCGTGCAGGATCACATCCACATTGAAGGAACGGATCCGTTCGAGCTTGGCCCGGGCAACATTCTCCGGCAGCACAACGGTCAAGGCCTGACCGATGGAGCTCGCAGCCTGGGCCGATGCGATGCCATGATTGCCGGACGACGCCGTGATGACCCTCTGGTCGAGCCCGAGCGATGTCATCTTGCTCACAGCGCCCCGGATCTTGAAGGAACCCGTGAGCTGAAAGTTCTCGGCCTTGAAGAAAACGGGGGATCCTGTGTCACGGCCGATCTGACGAGATGGCAGCAAAGGTGTCTCGAAAATATGCGGGCGGATGCGCCGACGCGCCTGGATTGACCGTGCGGCGGATTCGAGAACAATGTTGCTCATGGTGTCACTCCGTCTGCAGGATAGGCTGGCTCCAGGTTGGTCTTCGTCCTCAATGCGGCCGCTCGCTCCGCGAGCCTCTCGAAGAGCGCGGCAGAACATTCGATCATCGTCTCGAACTGCTCGATGATGATGTTTTCATTCGGCGAATGGAGCATGGCCCCGTGATGGGTGATGCCGATACCGACAATGTTCGCTCCGAGCTGCTCGACGAAGGGATGGGCCGTCCCGGAGGCCGGTGAACTCGGCTGCACGATGACGGGATGCCCGAAATGCTTCTCCAGAATCTCTTTCGCATCGCGAATGAACCAATGATCCGTCGGCGAGCGGACCGGCTTCACATTGGCATCGTGAACAATGAGTTCGATGTCTTCAAAGCCGTGTCGATCGAGATGGGCGCGAAGGAGGCTCACGACATGCTGCGGATCCTGATCGGGAACGAGCCGGAAATCGATTTTGACGGAGCCTTCGGCCGGCAGCACAGTCTTGGCCCCCTCCCCCACATAGCCGCCAGCGAAACCGTTGACGTTCATGCACGGTTCGAAATTCATCGCCTGATAGAAGTTCGCTTCGTCGATGCCGTCCAGAACCTGCTGTCCGCCCGTTGCCTCGACCAGGCTGTCGAATGAAAAGGGAGGTTTGGTCACGAGATCCCGATCCTCCTGTGCCGGCTGCCGGATAGCATCGTAGAAGCCATCGATCAGAATGCGGCCCGATCTGTCGCGCAGGGAAGCCGTTGCGGCGGATAGCCGCCACAGCGGGTTGTCGAAAACCGCCCCGAGGCTCGAATGCAGGTCCGCCTTGGCCGTCCTGCAGCATAGCTCCACAGCCATGACACCCTTGAAGCCGCAGAGGACGACGGGACGGCCACTCGAGTCGATCTCGCCGTATTACCACCAGCAGACATCGACCTTTTCGCCCGGAAAGTGCGTCCTGAGAAACGCTTCGAGCGAAGGACTTCCGATTTCCTCTTCACCGTCGACGAGCCAGATGATTCTGAAGGGCAAAGGTCCTGGATGCCGCTCCCGGAACAGGCGCCAGCCTTCAAGTCGGCTGATGAACTCACCCTTGTCATCCGCAACGCCGCGTCCATACCAGCGCCCATCGCGCTCGGTCATTTCGAATGGCGGACTGTGCCACAAAGAAACCGGATCCTCGGGCTGAACGTCGTAATGGTTGTACACCATGACGGTCAGCGGACCCTCGCCGATTTCTCCAACGACGAACGGACCAATATTACCGGGGTGAATCTCGGTTCGGAATCCGGCCTCGCTCAGCAGGTCATGCACGGCCTCAGCGCATTCAGAAAGAAATTCTCCTCGCGCACTCACCGATGGAATGCCGACGAGGCGCCGGAGATCCTCTCTTGCTAGCACCACATGTTCGTTCGGCAGCATCGCGTATGCTTTCTACGCTAAGCCACGCCGGGAGAGGAATGCATCCAGGCGAGCCAGCCCCTCCTCCAGATGCTCGGTCTTCACGCCGATGCCGATGCGGATATGACTTTCGATGCCGAACCAGCTTCCGGCGACCACGAAGACGCTCTCCTCTTCGCGCAGCTTGTTCGAGAGATCTTCCGAAGGCATGTCGAAATCATAATGAAGAAACGCCATGCCGCCGGCGGCCGGGCGCTGCCAGGACCAACGGTTCCGCTTCTCGACCCAGCGCTCGACGATATCGGCATTTTCGCGCAGCAGGGTTCGCCCCGTGCCAGGATGCGCTCGCGATTTTGCGGCTCCATGACGGCGGCGCCGAGGATCTGGCTCAAAATTCCGCTGCCGATGGTCGTGTAATCCTGTCGCTTGGCGGCTTCTTCGACAACGTCTTCAGGCCCGACGATCCAGCCGAGACGCAGTCCCGGGCAGGCGAAGGATTTCGACAGGCTGCTGGTGATGATGACGCGGGAGTAATCGCCTAAAAATGTCTCTGTCTCTGCCCCGTCGATCTCGCCGCCGCGATAGATCTCGTCGACCAGAAGCCAGGCACCTGCCTTCTCTGCTGCCTCCAGCAGAGCCTCGCGGCTCCGGCGCGACAGAACGGCGCCGGTCGGATTGCCGGGATTGGTGACCGCGATCAGCTTTACGCCGTCCAGTGCTTTCTTGAGAGCAACCGGATCGACCTGCCAGCCCTGATCGGCGAGCAACGGAAGACGCTGGATGTTCATGCCGAGCGCGCGTCCGAGCCCGTCCACCTGCATGAAGTTGGGAACGGCGAAGAGCACCTTGTCGCCGGGATCGATCATCGCCATCAGCGTGATCATCGTCGCCTCCGACGAACCGTTCGTCACCAGCACGTTGGAGGCAGAAGCTCCCGGATACCAGCTCGCAATAGCGGCCCTGAGATCCGGGCGCCCATCCGTCCAGCCATAGCCGAGCGGCAGGCGCAGCAGGGCCTGAGCCTGATCGGCAGGCAAGATTTCCTCGATGGAACAGGGATGAACCCCGCTCTCGGTGAGATTGATCTCGACGCCGTTCTCGAACAGCGTCTGGTTCCGCTCCATCAGGAATGTATCGAACTGCACCCAAAGGCTCCAATCGGGAATGGGGTAGATGTGGCCAGTTGCACCGAGCCACCATTGTGGCACCCGGCGGATCGGACCATGGCAGCGCGACAATTAAACCGTCAAGTCCAATTTGGACTATAAAGTCCAATTTCTTGGTGCTACAGACCCTGTGACTTGCTTTTCGCAGCGCGGGGATTGCCATGAAGATCGAAGAGTTCACGCTCGAGCGCATTCAGTCGCTCTATGAGAACACAGTTGAGTACAACCTGTCCGACAGCGGCGTGCATCCCTATTCCCTGCGAGAGCTTCTGACGCCCGAGCAGCAGAACCAGGTGCTCGATGTGGAACTCGGCTATGGCTGGACGAACGGCCGCGTGGAGCTGCGGCAGGCCATCGCCAATCTTCACCCGAACCGCGATCCGGATCATGTGATCGTCACCAACGGCTCGGCCGAGGCAAACTTTCTGCTCGTGATGTCCCTGCTGGAGCCTGGTGACGAGCTCGTGGTCTTCGTCCCGAACTACCTGCAGATCTGGGGCTGGGCCCGCGCCATCGGCGTGACCGTGAAGGAAGTCCTGCTCCGCGAGGAACTCGGGTGGACGCCGGATCTCGATGACGTGCGCAAGGCCGTCTCGAGCCGCACGAAGATGATGACGATCTGCAACCCGAATAACCCGACCGGCAGCGTTCTGTCACGCAAGACGATGGATGGTCTCGTCGCGATTGCCCGCGAGCACGGCATCTATCTCCATGCGGACGAGGTCTATAAGGGCGCGGAGCTGGAGCAGGATGAGCCCCCGAGCTTCGCGGATCTTTATGAGAAAGCCATCATCACGAGCGGCCTGTCGAAAGCGATGGCGCTTCCGGGCCTGCGTATCGGCTGGCTCGTTGGTCCTGCCCAGGAGATCTACGCCTCCTGGCAGCGCAAGGACTACACCTCAATCACCACAGGCGCGGTGAGCGAATTCGTGGCCGAGATCGCCATACAGTCCGCCAAGCGGCAGGAGATCTTGTCCCGCAGCAAGCGCATCCTGCGCGAAAACCTCGCCCTGCTGCAGCGCTGGGTCGATGCCAACAGCGATCTCTTCTCCTTCGTGCCACCCAAGGCCGGCGGCATGGCCTTCATCCGTTATGCCATGCCCATGAATTCAACCGAGCTGGTGCATCGCCTGCGCGAAGAGCGCGGCATCATGCTCCTGCCGGGCGATGTCTATGGCATGGACAAATACATCAGGATTGGCATCGGAGCGCCCGCCCATCATCTGGAGGCGGGACTGGAACGGCTTGCCGCTTTCGTGCGTGCAGAGGTGAAATGAACCAGACGCGCCAAACCAGTAGCAAGGTTGCGCTGTCGCCCGACTTGGCGAGCTATGCGCCCGTCTGCGACGCCATCGCCCTGCTCTTCCAGCCCTATGCGGAAGTGGTGCTCCACGATCTTGCGACCGAGACCGTGGTGTATCTCTCCAATCCCTTTTCCAAGCGCGATCTCGGCGAGCCGTCCCTCCTGCACGAGATCGACTTCAAGCCGTCCGACATCATCATCGGGCCCTATGAAAAAGTGAACTGGGACGGCCGGCGCATCAAATCGGTCAGCGCCGTCCTACGTACGAATGAGAAGGCTATCGGCATTCTCTGCATCAACGTGGATGTGTCGCATTTCCATGCCGTGATGCAGACGCTCACCGCACTCGTTGCCGTGCCGCACTCGTCCGAGAAGCCTGCCTCGCTGTTCAAGGAGGACTGGCATGAGCGCATCAACGAATACATCCAGTCATGGACCCGCGAGCGCGGCCTTACCATCGCCGAGATGAGCCGCTCACAGAAGCAGCAGCTCGTCACGGATCTCGCCGGCGACGGCGCGTTCGGCGGGCGCAATGCGGCGGCCTATATCTCACGCGTGCTGGGTCTCGGCCGTGCGACGGTCTACAACTATCTCAAGAAAGATCAGAGCTGAGGCGGGAGAAGCGCATCGCGCAGAGCCTGCCAGCTCTCCTTGTCCGGCGCGCTAATGAGGCCGCCACCGCGATTGACGGGGCGGTAAGGCGAACCGTCGAAATGCGCCGTATAACCGCCAGCCTCGCGGTGGATCAGCCAGCCCGCCGCATGATCCCACGGCATCACGCTCGACGAGAACGAGAAGTGAAGGTAGCCGGCGGAGGTTTGGCGATAGGTATGGGCCGAGCATCGGAGATCGGCCGCCATCGCAACCTTCGGCAGATTTCCCGTCACGACAGGGCGAAGGTCCTCCGGCAGATACCGCCAAGAGACGTTGCCCGTCATTTGGGGCAAGGGCACCGGCGGTGCAACGCGAAGCGGGATGGTGCTTCCATCCGGGCGCTGGACCCAGGCCCCCTCCCCGCGAACGGCCATCGCCCAATCGTCCGAGATCGGGTCCAGGATCACACCACAGACGATCTCACCCTTCATCACCACAGCGGCCATGACGCCGAAGAGCGGCAGGCCTGAGGCAAAATTCAAGGTGCCGTCGACAGGATCGAGGATAAAGGCGAGTTCAGCATCGCCGATGCCATCGAGCAGGCTCGCATTCCGGCTGACACCCTCCTCGCCGACGACAATCGCTTTCGGAAACCTGCGCAGAAGCTCGGCCTCGATGACATGCTCGGCGGCCTCATCGGCATCTGTCACAAGGTCGAGCTGCGAGGATTTCGTCCGGATGGCATCGGCCGACAGATTCCGGAACCGTGGCAGGATCTCCGCCTGGGCAGTGGTTCTGAGAATGTCCGCAACAGCGAGTGCGTCGGCTCGGGTGAAAGTCATCAACCTGCAGTGTCCTTGTTCTCGGGATGGATCAGATCATCTCAAGCGGGCGCTTGCGTCTCGGTGTTGGAAACTCGGCATCGATGGCCTCAAGATCCTCTTTGTCGAGGCGGATCTCAAGCGCTCGATGATTGTCCCTTACGTGATCGGGACTTGAGGCCTTCGGGATCGCGATCACGTCAGGCTTTTGAAGGAGCCATGCCAGGGCAATCTGGAACGGGCTTGCTCCATGCTTCTGTCCGGTCCTCTGCAGAACGTCGCCGCGCGGGAACCTGCCCTGTTCGATCGGGCTGTAGGCCATAAGCGGCATGCGCTGCTCGGCCATCCAAGGGATCAAATCGAATTCCGGGCCTCGTCGCGTCACGTTGTAGAGCACCTGATTGGTGGCGCAGTTTTCACCGTCAGGCACCTGAAACAGCTCTTCCATGTCATCGACATCGAAATTGCTGACGCCCCAATGACGGATCTTGCCGGCGCGGCGAAGCTCTTCGAGCCCAGCCACCGTCTCCTCCAGCGGCACACCTCCACGCCAATGCAGCAGATAGAGATCCAGACGGTCCGTCCTCAGGCGCTTGAGACTGCGCTCGCAGGCCTGCGCGACACCCTGGCGGCTCGCATTGTGCGGATAGACTTTGCTCACGAGGAACAGCTGGTCGCGCTGATCGGCAAGTGCCTCTGCGACAAGTTTCTCCGCGGCTCCCTCTCCATACATCTCGGCGGTATCGATGAGCGTCATGCCAAGTTCGACGCCAAGGCGGAGCGCTTCAATCTCCTGAGCCCGCCAGCTTGCCGTCTCAGCGATCTGCCAAGTTCCCTGGCCCAGAGCTGGAACGGCATCGCCACTTGGCAATGTAACCTTCGGACTCATGTCTCAACCTCCATCTGAGGGACGAGTGTCCGTTCACGGTCTGCTCGATTGATCCCCGGAATGGTGCCGCCTCGGCTGTTGCAAAGCCGTGCTACAGGCCTTTGGCTATTGCAGGCGCGGTCCCTTCATGAAGCGGCCACGGTCGGCCGATCTCACCGTCACATCGAACGTATCACCCTCCCGTTCGAGGGTTAGCGGCACATCGACACCGGCGGCGCCCAGGCCCCAGATGGCGCGATAGAACTCCGCCAGCGATGTCACGGGCTGGCCCGCGACCGCATGGATCTGATCTCCGGCCCGCAAGCCCGCGCGCTGCGCCGGAGCATCCCCGGCCAACCCGATAATCGTAATCTGATCATCCTCCGCCTCTGCAACATAGAATCCGAGCCAGGGCCGTGGCTGACTCCTGGTCCGCCCAAGAGTCAAAAGGTCGTCCAGGATCGGCTTCAGGAGGTCGATCGGCACGCTCATGTTGAGGGGCACCACGGTGCCGCCGGACGCCTGATGCTGGAGTTGGAGCGAACCGATGCCGACCAGATCGCCGCGCGGTCCGATCAAGGCGGTTCCGCCCCAATTGGGATGGGCCGGCGCGGTAAAGATGGCGGGATCGATGAGATATTCCCAATAGCCCGCGAATTCCTGGCAGGCGACGACTTGTGCGGCGAGAGAATGGCTCTGCCCTCCGCTGCCTCCGACCACCACCTGATCGCCAGGTTCCAGATGATGGGAATCGCCCAAGGCCAGCACCGGCACGTCGAGGGGTTCGAGCGCCTGCACCAGTCCGAAACCGCTCTCATAGTCGTAAGCGAGCACATGGGCCTGAACGACCCGACCCTTGTTGGTGGTCAGCCAGACTTCCTCGGCCTCGGCGATCAGATAGCCGATGGTGACGACAAGGCCGTCATCCCGGATGACGACGCCCTGTCCCGCCCGTTCCGTCCCGAGCGTCTCGGCCGTGAAGGCGTCGTCAGGAACTCGCGCACGCAGGGAAACCACGGCGGCCAGGGCATCCTTGAGGTCATAGCCGAGGGTTCTCGGGTCAGGCTGGTACTCAGGAGGAATTTCCCATTCGTCGGGTGGTTGCATGAAACGCTCCTCAGACCCTCGGGAGAGAGTCTGCACCCTTTCAAATTGGCAGGAAACGCGACGCCTTCAACAGGCCTCCCCCTTTTGGCGCACAAAAAGCCGTGATGTCCGCCCATGCCTGGGGAGCAATCTCGAAATAGACTTTGGCCTTTTTCAACGCTGGAGAGCTTCCGTCATGCGGCCTCGAGGGAGGGCGCCACTGTCATCTCACGGCTGTCACCCCAGACCTGCTCCTGCTTTTTTTCGATCATGCTCAGAGCATGTCGCGCATAGAGGCGAAACTCGTGCTTCAGGACCCGCGACGCAGTCTCCCAAACCCCGGTTTCATTCCGAGCGGCAAAGAACGCCCGAGCGATATGCTCGATTTCCTGGTCCGTCTGATCCATCTGTGTCCCCCCACACAGAACCCGCCTTGTGGCTGTACCAGAAACAGTTCCGGCGACAGCTATCTGCAAGGTGTCTGATTTGCGGGATCGTGTCTGTACCCAAAAAGACACGGTTCAGCGGCAAAAACTGACTTCAGCCGACTTCGCGGGATCAGGCACGACAAGTCAATCAATCACCGCCCAGATCAGTTTCTCTCCATTAGTTTAGACTGTTCAAGACGAGCCTGGGAAAGACCGACAGTATTCAGGCTTTCCCCGCACGTTCAGTTTAGGCGGCTCTTGCGGTCGCGAGGAATTGGTCGATGTCCTGTCTCAGGCGCTGAAGCTGTTGGTTCAAGGTATGCTTGGCGCTTGAGACACTCTGCGCCGCGGTTGCTGCAGAGGCTGTCGATCCGGTGAGGGCCTCGATGCTCCGGACCACGGCATGGGTATGATCATTGGTCTGGTTGACGTTCACGGCGATCTCCGATGTCACCGCAGCCTGCTCTTCGACGGCCGCGGCAATTGCCGTGGCAATACCGCTCATTTCCTCCATGATACGACCGATATTGTCGATATCGGACACGCTTCGCTGCGTAGCCTCCTGGATCGCGCCGATACGGGAACCGATCTCTGTTGTTGCCTTGGCAGTTTGGTTGGCGAGGGTTTTGACTTCCTGCGCCACGACGGCAAAGCCCTTACCCATCTCTCCAGCACGGGCTGCTTCGATCGTCGCATTCAGCGCAAGCAGATTGGTTTGAGCTGCAATCCTCTCGATCAGATCAACCACGTCTCCGATCTGCTTGGCCTGTTCAGCCAGTCCGGTGATAGATTCCTTTGTGCGCTGAGAGTTCTCCAGGGCATGCCGCGCGACATCAGCCGAACGGCTGGCCTGCTGCCCGATCTCCCGAACGGACGATGCCAACTGCTCCGCCGCAGCTGCTCCAGACTGCATGTTCAAGGCCGTCTGTTCGGCAGCGACCGTGACCTGAATGGCAAGATTACTGGCGCTTCCGGTTGCCTCATCGAGGGCCGTCGCACTGTCCGACAAGGCGCCGCTCGCCTGCCCTGAAATCTGCAGGCTCTCTTGAACGGCATCGGAGAAGGCAGCGACAGCCTGTGACAGGAGTTCACCTTTTTTCTGGCGATCCTGGACGAAGGCCTCCTCATACACGGAAATCGCAAAGTCCATGTCCAGCATGACAGCCCGGTTCATCACCGTCAGCTTGCGGGCGAGCATTGCTCCTTTGAAGCGGTGCTTCTTCGAAAGAGCACCCACCAGTTCATTGAGAATGAAGGCATAGCCTCCGATATACCACCGGGGCTCCAGGCCGATCTTGTTGTGAATGAGGCCGATGCGTCGAATTCCGTCAACATAAGAGGCATCGAAGTTACCGCTGAAGAGCCTGCTCCAATGCTGCAACTGGGCCGAAGCGAGCCGGGACTGCTGCGTCCCGATCAATTTGGAAAGGCGCGGCTGCCGGTGCATATGCGCGTAGAACCGTTCGAGGATCTTCGGCAGCTCAGGAGATATCTCCTGCCAGATCGTGCGAAGATCGCGGCAGGTTCCGTCATCGATGCCAATGAATTCAAGCCGCTCGGCAAGCAAAGGGTCGTTTCGCAAAGCTCTTCCCCACCTCATATCCTGGGGAGCTCTAATGGGGAAAGCTTGATCCAGGCTTGCCGAACAGTCCCGCAAATGACGCGGGCTGCCTGCGTCAGTTTGTGCCAATCGTGACTGCAACCAAGTCATCGGCCGCGCGTTAACCTGAGCAGTTCTGCGGGGCCAATCGATGTTTGATAACATTGCGCAACATCAAGGAACGAGCCACTTGAGCTCTCCGACGCTACCGGCACGCCATAGTGTTCTGCCGCTTCCACCCTCGGTTCGGGAGCATCTTGGGCAGATGCTGAGGTCAGATTACTACGAGCGAGCGGAGAAGCCGCGTTATCCCGGCGACCCTGCACTACCGCTCGAGTTCGATCCCTACCTCTACCGCCTCGAGCAGAAAGAGCGGGCTCTCAGGATCATGCGGGTTCGAGAACAGGGGACACAGGCGGTCGCCGACGCGCTTTCGGGTCTCAATCTCTAAGCCCGCCTGTGAGAAACTGAACCTGTTCTCCTGGCGTACAGGCTAGGCGACAGGATGCCGATTCAGCTCGCGTTCAATGTCCATGATGCAGAAAGGCTGCCCTGAAGGAGCTCCCAGCCACTCTTAGGGCTTTGACGGAGCTCCTATCGGCCATGGATATTGCGAAGAGCATGAGACACGAAAGTGGAAGAGCGGTTCTAAGGCAGGCATTCAGGCGTCTGGAGCATGAGGTGCCGGGCAAAGTCGCGCGTGTCCTTCGCAGCCTTCGCCACCCGGACTCGCGGTGGGTCAGACTTCCAATGGGTGTTCTTCTCATCCTTGGCGGGATCTTCTCGATCTTGCCGTTCCTCGGATTGTGGATGCTTCCCTTGGGCCTGCTGTTGATTGCCTATGACATACCCTTTCTGCAGAAGCCCGTAGGACGCTTCACGCTCTGGGCAATCCATCAATGGGCATCTTTTCGGCAGAGATTCTTTTCGGAGCGGCCCCGAGGCTGAGACTTCCGTCGACGGCACATCCTCCGCATTGCGCCGTGGTGCCCCCCCATCACCTCGGGATGACGCCACCAAGCTCATCCTCGATATAGATGGATATGATCTCGTCGAAGCTTCCCTCGGCACGGAAGCCTAGGCTCTCGGCACGACTGGCATCGAAGCGGCGGGGCCAGCCCTCGACGAAGCGGATGATATCCAGGTCGAGCTGATGACGGATTCTGGCAACCGCCTGATCGCCAGCAATACGCCGCAGCGCGTCGATCTGCTCACCCACAGTCACAGACACACTCGGCATCGTCAGATTGCGCCTCGGGCCGATCTTCGACGTGTCGAGGGTTGCCGCATGAACAAGGAAATTCACGGCGGATCGTGGCGAGGCATGGGCATGGCGCACATCCATCGAAACCGGCAGGACCGTCTCCTGACCGTTCAACGGTTCACGAATAATGCTCGAGAAGAAGCCCGACGCCGCCTTATTGGGCTTCCCAGGTCGGACACAGATCGTAGGAAGCCTGATTCCCACACCGTCGAAGAACCCACGTCGCGTGTAATCGGCGAGCAGCAGCTCACCCATCGCCTTCTGCGTGCCATAACTCGTGAGCGGCGTCAGGAAGAATTCATCTCCGATCGCCTCCGGGAATGGAGCTCCAAAAACAGCAATGGAGGATGTGAAGATCACCCGCGGCTTGTATCCATCTCCAATGGTCCGGATGGCATCGAACAGAAACCGGGTGCCGTCGAGATTGATCCGATATCCTTTGTCAAAATCCGCCTCGGCCTCACCGGAAACGATGGCGGCAAGGTGGAAGATGACATCGGGACGTCTTGCAATGAGCTTCTCCGCTTCTCCAGGCATGGAGAAATCGGAGGTCAACGTATCGATGGCAAATGAAGCCTCGGGGCGCTGGGGCTCAACCACGTCATGCAGAGCAAGGCGCGTGATCGCCTTTCCGCCCAACTGGCCTTCCTTCACCAGTCGTTCCGTAAGCTTGCGGCCGACCATCCCGGCCGCTCCGAGAATGAGGATCTGCATCGATCGAAACCTTCTCCACGTTCAGGTATCTGCAGGCTTCTTGGATATCAAAGGGCGAACCGCGCCGATCGCGTGCATAGCTTCACGAGCCGCGCGGTTCCTGGCGAAATCCAAAGCTTACTTCGGGCGAACCTTGTCCAGTTCCGCCTGCATCAACTTCACCGTCTCCGGGCCAATGGTTGCGGAATGCTTTTCCCAGACCGCCTTGGCCTGCTCCCGCATGCGGTTGGCTTCCTGAGCGTTGAGCTCGTTGACGACAATGCCCTCTCCCTTGATCTTGTTGAGGGAGGCCTGCGAGAGCTCGCGAGAAACCTTGCGCTGCTCGTCCCGAGCGACAACGGCGCAGTCCCGCAGAGCCGCCTGCTCATCCTTCGACAGCCCGTCCCACAGCTTCTTGGAATAGAGAACGAGGAATGGGGTATAGGCGTGACGGGTCACGGAAAGGTATTTTTGTACCTCATAGAATTTGGAGGTATCGATGGTCACGAACGGATTTTCCTGGCCGTCGATGGCCTTGGTCTCAAGGGCCGTAAACACCTCGCCGAACGCCATCGGCACGGCATTGGCACCCATGTTCTTGAACGTGTCGAGGAACACGTTGTTCTGCATGACGCGGACCTTCAGGCCTTTGAAGTCCTCCCACTTTTCGACCGGCCGGCGCGAATTCGTAAGATTCCGGAAGCCGTTCTCCCAATATGCCAGATTGACGAGGCCTACCGTTTCGAGCTTGCCGTCGACGTACTTGCCGAAGGCACCGTCGAGAACGGTATCGGCTTCCTTCTCATTGGCGAACAGGAACGGAAGATCGAATACGCCGAGATCCGGCAGAATGCCAATGAGCGGCGAGCTCGAAGTGACGACCATCTCCTGGGTGCCGGAACGAAGAGCCTGCGTGGCTTGAAGGTCTCCACCCAGGGCGTTGCCCCAGAAGCCCTGCACCTTCAGCTTGCCTCCGGACTTATCGGCGAGGCAGGCCCGGAACTTCTCGACGCCCTTGCCGTTGGGGTGATCCTCGTTCACGCCATTGGACAGGCGGATGTTGCGCTCCGTGAACTGGGCATAGGCCGGAACAGCGGCCATAACGGTTGCTGCGACACCGGCAGCAAGAGCGAATTTGAAAGCATTCATGATTGTTTCCTCTCTCTTTTAGTTTTTCAGCCGGCTCATCGCCCTCTCAACCAGGAGAAGGGCACCATAACCAGATCGGGGAAGATGATGAGCAGGAAGAGCACGATAAGTTGGGCGATCAGGAATGGGTTCACGCCGCGGATAACGGCTCCCATTGGCACGCGGGCGACACCGCTCACGACATTGAGCACGATTCCCACCGGAGGCGTGATCAGTCCGATGGCATTGTTGATGATGAACAGCACCCCGAAATAGACGGGATCGATGCCCGCCTGTTTGACGATCGGCATGAGAACGGGCGTCAGGATCAGAACGGTCGGGGAGAAATCCAACGCAGTTCCGACGATAACGACAAGGAACATCAGAGCGAACATGAGCAGGGTCTTGTTCCCCATCAGAGGCTCGATGAGCCCGCTGATTTCGCCCGGTATGTTCGCCTGCGTGATAAGCCAGGCGGAAACAAGTGCGGCGGCGACAAGGAACATCACCACAGCCGTCGTCTTCGCCGCCGTGAGGAACACGCCATACAGCATCGACGGCTTCAGTTCGCGATAGACGAACATGCCAATGATGAGCGCATAGACGGCAGCAAGAACTGCGGCCTCGGTCGGCGTCACGATACCCCATTTGATACCGCCCAGGATCATCACGGGCATGAGGAGAGCATAAAACCCATCGATGAAGGCTTTGCCGCGCTCACGCATGGTGGCCCGGGGCGCCGTCTGCATCTTGTCTCTTCTGCTGACGATGGCCCACGCAACGACAAGCGACAGTCCCATCATCAGTCCAGGGGCGACACCTGCCAGGAAGAGCTGGGAGATCGACACATTGGCGGCAACGCCGAAGACGATGAAGCCGATCGACGGCGGTATCACCGGAGCGATGATGCCGCCCGCGGCAATGAGACCCGCCGACCTTGGAATGTCATATCCCGCATTCCGCATCATGGGTATCAGGATGGCTGCGAGAGCAGCCGTATCCGCAGCAGCAGAACCGGACAGCGCCGCAAGAATGAGTGCCGCCACGATAGCAACGTAACCCAGTCCGCCGTGAATGTGTCCGAGGCACGCCAGAGCGAAATTGACGATGCGCTTCGACAGGCCTCCGACATTCATCAACTCACCGGCCAGCAGGAAGAACGGCACGGCCAAAAGCTGAAAGTTATCAGCACCGATGATCATGTTCTGAGCCACGATCTGGCTGTCGAAATTGCCGAGCCAGAGCATGAGCGCGAGAGCGCAGACAATCAGAGCAAAGGCAATCGGCATTCCGAGAGCCATGGCTCCAAGAAGCGAGGTGAGAAAGACAATGATTGTCACTCGAGTCGCTCCCTCAGAGCATGCGCTTCATCATCGCTGTAGTCTCCGGCGAACGCCTTGAGTTCATGCTCGCTCACTCGCCCGGTCACGACACGCAGGATCCGCAAAGCAGCCATCACGCCCAGCCCGATGCTCGTGAAGAATCCTACTCCGTAGACCCAAAGCATCGAGATTTCGGTGATAGGCGCGTAATTCGTGGCGTTGATCTCGGCCTGCTGCCAGGTTCCCCAAAAGAAGACGACGCAGCAGCCGATGATGAACAGGTCGGACAGAACCATGCAAACCTTGCGACCATTGTCGCCAAGGCGCGCCACAAGAGTCTCGACACCCAGATGAGCATTTTCGCGCCCCACCACGACGGCACCGATGAAGGTCAGCCAGACGAAGAAGAAGCGGGATAGTTCCTCGGATACGTCGATCCCGGTATCAAAGAGATAGCGCAACACGACATTGCCAAAGACCATGACAACCATGCCCGCCAGCAGAAGCACCAGCAGACCTTCCAGGCCCCTGAAGAAGAAGGAAATTATCCTGCTCACTGTCTCTCCCTGCCTTGGCCGCCCTGTTGGACGCCGTTTAATCTGTTCGTCCTCAAGGCCTCTTCAAGCCCAGGGAAGACCAAACATGTTACCCGATCTAAGGCGCAGTCTTATGGGGTGTCAATTCAGCGGAAAGACAAGATGCGAGTTCAAACCGTCAGCGTATGACAGCCGACATTCCTTATGCGAGACTGCGTGCCACCATTCTGCATCCAAGACAGAACCAATTGTCTGGCTTATGACGGTCTCTTTTGGATCAACCGAGATAAAATTGTGCCCCAGTCAAATTGCATCTTTGTTTCATATTAGACTTATGAATAGCTGCTCGGGCTGACTATTTCCGTGGATATCGGTGTGAAGCGGCGGCATCTCACCGAACAGACTATCGTTCCGTTTTGCCCCTGCCCTCAATGACGAGGGCGTAGCCGCAACGAGGATCCCATGAAGATCACAAGCGTGGAAACAATCCGTCTCCAGGAATTTGCAAACATCATCTGGGTCCGCCTCCACACCGATGAAGGACTTGTCGGGCTTGGCGAGTCATTCATGGGCGCTGCAGCCGTGGAGGCCTATATTCACGAGACGGTCGCGGCGAAGCTGATCGGGCGCGATCCTCTTCAGATTGAAGGCATCAACCGCGATCTTCAGAATTATCTGGGCTGGCGTTCCGCAGGCGTCGAAACTCGGGGCAATTCGGCTGTCGATATCGCCTTATGGGATCTTTTCGGTAAAGCTCACGGCAAACCCGTCTGCGATATGCTGGGAGGCCGCTCGCGGGACAAGATACGGGTTTACAACACCTGCGCCGGCTACAGGTATATTCGCGACAACCGCGCTCAGAAAGTCGCCAATTGGGGCATCGGCGGCACGGAAGGAGCATACGAAGACCTGGATGCATTTCTGTACCGCGCGGACGATCTGGCTCATTCTCTGCTTGAGCAGGGGATCACGGGCATGAAGATATGGCCCTTCGATCTCGCCGCGGAGCGCAGCCACGGATACGATATCTC
This sequence comes from Microvirga sp. GN3, assembly GCF_055792825.1. Lineage (NCBI taxonomy): Bacteria > Pseudomonadati > Pseudomonadota > Alphaproteobacteria > Hyphomicrobiales > Methylobacteriaceae > Microvirga > Microvirga sp. GN3. The sequence continues at coordinate 91,122 of NZ_JBVVAK010000001.1, read as the reverse complement.
GTCCGATGAACTTCGGACCGCGCTTGAGCCGTTTGCCAAGATCCGTAAGGCCGTCGGGGACAAGATGGACATTATGGTCGAGTTCCACTCCCTGTGGAGCCTGCCGATGGCCAAGAAGCTTGCCTCGGCCCTCGCCGAGTTCGACACCTACTGGCACGAGGATCCCTTCCGTCTCGACAATATCGGCGACCTCAAGGAGTACGCGCAGCATTCGAAAGCCTGGGTCTGTGCTTCGGAAACCCTTTCCTACACCCACGCCTTCCGCGAATACCTCGAGACCGGCGTCGCCGGTGTCGCCATGCTCGATCTGTCCTGGTGCGGCGGCCTGACGGAGGCGCGCAAGATCGCGGCTCTGGCGGAAGCCTGGCATGTCCCTGTCGCGCCTCACGACTGCACAGGCCCCGTGGTTTACGCCGCATCGTGTCACTTCTCGCTGCATGCACGGAATGCCTTGATTCAGGAGAGCGTCCGGGCCTTTTACACGGGCTGGTATACCGAACTCGTGACGGAGCTACCGACCGTCACGAGCGGAGAGGTCACGGTGAACATGAAGCCAGGTCTCGGACTGGAGTTGCCGCCGGATCTTTGGAAGAGACCAGATGCAATCGTCAGGCTGACCACTGAGCCATAGCAAGCCACGCCCTCTCCACAGTTCAAGTTAGAACACCATGAGCAACGTGATCGATGCCCTTGTGGCAGTCCTGGGATCTCAGGTCCGAATCGGGGCAGATATTCCCTCCCGCAATCATGCCGATGCCAGCGGACTCCTGCCGACAATCCCTCAAGCCTTGATTCTGCCCCAGACCACTGAGGATGTCTCAAAGGCGTTGAGGATCTGTCATGAGCATCGCCAATCTGTCGTGACGCAAGGGGGGCTGACAGGATTGGCTGGTGGTGCCCATCCGCAAGCCGGGGAGTTTGCGCTATCCCTGGAGCGGATGAACGGGATTGAAGAGATCGACGCGGCAAGCGCGACACTCACCGCTCTCGCAGGAACCCCACTCGCAGTCATCCAGCAGGCCGCGGACGACGCAGGCTTTCTGTGCGGAATCGATCTCGGCGCCCGCGGAACCTGCACGATCGGCGGCAACATCGCGACCAATGCCGGCGGCAATCAGGTGCTGCGCTATGGTATGGCTCGCCGCAATACCCTTGGCCTCGAAGTCGTGCTTGCGGATGGCACCGTGGTTCGCTCGCTCAACAAGATGTTGAAGAACAATGCCGGATACGATTGGACACAACTCTTCATCGGCAGCGAAGGAACGCTCGGCGTCATCACGAAGGTCGTCATCGGCTTGCACCCAAAACCCCAGGGGCTGCAGACAGCTCTTTGTGCGGTCAGCAGCTTTGAGGACGCTCTCGTCGTCCTGCGCCGGTTCCAGCAGGCTCATCCCGGACGCCTGCTTGTCTTCGAAGCCATGTGGCGGGAGTTCATGACGGTTGCGACCCAGATCTGTGGCCTTCCACCTGCTTTCGACGCGGAGCACGATGTGACGCTCCTGATCGAGGCCGATATGGGAGCAGATCCGGAAGGAACGGAAACCTTCTCTCTGCTTCTCAGCGAGTTCTACGAGGAGAACCTTATCAAGGATGCCGTGGTCGCCCAGTCCCGTGCTGATAGGAACCGGTTCTGGGCCTATCGGGAAACACCCTACGAATATGGACGTTTCCTGCCGGAGGAGATCCGCTTCGATGTCAGTGTACCCCTGGACCGTATGACCGCAGCCGTCGCCCATCTGCGTCAGGAAATGCCGAGGCAATGGCCGGATGCCGTATATGTCGTCTTCGGACATGTGGCTGACAGCAATATTCACATCAACGTGGCAATCCGCGACATGAACGACACCATCAAGAAGGGCGTTCAGGGTCTCGTCTACGACCTCGTCTCCAAGCTCGGTGGATCCATCTCCGCAGAACACGGTATCGGACGCATCAAGCGTCCTTATCTCCCATTGAGCCGGACGGAGCCCGAACTCGCCTTGATGGCAAAGATGAAGCAGACACTCGATCCGGAGGGCATCCTCAACCCAGGACGCGTCCTCTAAGAGCGACTTTGGCTCCGGCATCCGATGGAGATCAAGGAAGGCATGGCGATCGACTGGAGTAAGTGCGGTCTTCAGGTCAATGGCATCGGACCTGGCTACTTCAAGACGGAACTCAATCGAGCCCTTGTCGATGACACGACCTGCTCTGACTGGCTGATTGCGCGAACCCCATCCCGGCGCTGGGGCGAGTTAGAGGACTTAATTGGAGCAGCGATCTTTCTCGCCTCAGATGCCTCGAACTTCGTCAATGGATAGATCCTCTATGTGGATGGCGGCGTTACGGCATCACTCTGCATCAACCGTGAAACCGATCCTTAATCCTTGAACCATAAATCGTCATTCGTGGTTGCCTTCTCCCTTTAGGATGGTTAGCAACTGCAGCTGTGATTTGCCAGAAAAGCTACTTGGGAGGTGCTTCATGCCCCACGGAGCGTACTGCGTTACTTTCAAGCATAATCGTTGGACGGTTTCTCAATTCGGCCGGGACCTCGGCTCGTTCCATTTTCGTGCAAAGGCTTTGAAATTCGCCGTCGAATCAGCCTGCTGGTCGGCCATGTCGAGTAAGCCGACTGTTTTCGTTCTGGATCGCACTGGCGACTTCTATACCGCCTGGTGCGATGGAAGGGATAGTCTCTGCGCTGATCTCTAGATCATTCTTGGCGAAATCGATCTGGTTCACTCCCAAGAAATGCGACAAAGCGAAGGAGATGATTCCGTGAGAGTAAAATCATCTCTAATGTCGCGTCTTGACATATCGTGAGAGAGGAAGAGAGTTCCACTCTGAGATTGATAATGACCGAGATCTAAAATCCCGGTCATTCAAAACCCAATGCCCCTTTCCACACAATATTGCAGAGAGGCTATGCAACGGCCGCGGTCCGGTGCATCGCTGTGTTCTCAAATTCCACGGATCTCGGAAGCTTCATCAGGGACTGGATCCTTTCTGCAAGATCCGTTGCGCGATATGGCTTGTAGAGAAGATTGAGATCTTCGAGCTTACCTTCCCCATCGAAATAACCGGTGGTCAGGAGAACTTGAATTTCCGGTCGCTCGTGTTGAATGAGACGAGCCAAGTCGACACCGCTGAGCTCTCCAGGCATTCTCACGTCGGAGAGAACGAGATTGATATCATTCCTCGTCTTCAGGAGTTCAGCGGCCTCATCGCCTGTCTCGGCTTCCAGCACCTTGAAGCCGAGGGAATGAAGGGTGGAGAGCGCCACCTGGCGAACGGCTGGATTGTCCTCAACGACAAGCACCGTATGCCCTTCTCCGAAGGGATGAGCAACGCCTGATTGATTCTCGGAAGCACTTTCTGCAGCTTCATAAGAGCGGGGCAGGAAAATACGGATCGTCGTACCCGCGTTCGGCACGCTCTCAACCTCCACATGGCCATGGCATTGCTGAACAAAACCATAGACCATGCTAAGTCCCAAGCCGGTACCTTTTCCACTTTCCTTGGTGGTGAAGAAGGGTTCGAAAACTTTCTCCAGCACTTCAGGCGCCATGCCGATCCCGGTATCGGTCACGGAGATCACGACGAATTCTCCGCTGGGTGCGGATCGTCCCTCCTCAATAAACTGGTTTTCGAGACTGATCGTCAGATCGCCGCCATCGGGCATCGCATCGCGCGCATTGACCGCGAGATTCAGAAGGGCCGCTTCAAACTGCGCACGGTCGACTTGAATTGGCCATATATTGTCGCTTGACTGCAAGCTCGCATTGATATGCTCACCAAGCGTTCTGCGCATCAGTTCCAGCAGGCTCGGCATCACGCTCGTCACGTCGATCGTTGATACCTGCAATGCCTGGCGTCGTGAGAAAGTCAGCAGTCGATAGGTGAGATCGGCACAGTGCTGAGCGCTCTCCAACGCCATCCGTACCCGCCGCTCGGCCTTCTCATTCCCTTGAATGGACTTCTTCAGGAGATCGAGATTGCCGATGACGACGCTCAGCATATTGTTGAAATCATGGGCAATTCCGCCGGTCAGGCGCCCGACAGCTTCAAGCTTGCTGGCATGGAGCAGGTTCTGCTCCATCTGTTTGCTCTCGGTGATATCGAACCACATCCCGAAGAATTCGCGTGGGCGGCCGTCTTCATCTCTCATGAGAACCGTCTGATCGAGGAAATGTCTTTCAACGCCATCGGCGCACCGCCAGCGATACTCGAGATTGACGGATCCCTCTTCCTCCAACCGCCTCAGTTGGAGCAGCACGCGTTCCCTATCGTCCAGGTTGATCCGAGACGACCAGAAATCGGGACGCTCGAGGAAAGCTCCCGGCCGGAAACCTGTAATGCGTTCGATACTCTCATTGGTAAAATGAAGCTGCCGATGATCCTCCTCAACGGACGCCGTGTACAATGCAATCGGCAACGACTGGAGAATGATCGACTGATGCTCCTCGCGGCGGCGCAGGGCTTGCTCGGCCTTCAGCTTCTCGCTTCGGACATGAAGGTTGTCCATCAACAAGCGGCGCTCCTGCTCTGCCTGCCGGCGGATCTCCTCCGTCTTGCGATAAAGATCGACGAAAATGTCGACCTTGGATCTGAGGATCAAGGGCTCGATGGGTTTGAAGACATAGTCGACGGCGCCGGCCGAATACCCCTTGAAGACATGCATGTCGTCCTTGTTGAAGGCGGTCAGAAACAGTATCGGCACTCGTGAGGAACGCGGCCGGTTCCTGATCAGGCTGGCAACCTCGTATCCGTCGAGGCGCGGCATCTGCACATCGAGAAGAATGACGGCGAAGTCATCCTTCAAAACATGGCGCAAAGCGCTCTCACCGGAATCGGCGGTCACGATCTCCACACCGGGAGACCGGAGCACCTCCTCGACGGCTACAAGGTTTCTCGGGTCGTCATCGACCACCAATATCTTGGCGGGGATCGGATCCGCCAGCGGGCGGGCCGAGACCAGATGAAAATCATCCAAGTTCAGGCCCGACTCGCCTTGCCTCAGATCGTCCGTCATGAGTTTAGCCCGGTCTCTGCCGCACCATTGGGAACCACGTGCCCATCTGGGTTATATGTGCTTCGACTGAGTTGAACGCGCAAGACCGCAAGAAGTTGATCGATGTCGACGGGCTTCGACACATAATCGGTCGCTCCCGCCTCAAGGCACTTCTCACGATCCCCCTTCATGGCCTTCGCCGTGACCGCCACCAGAGGGAGCTCACGGTAACGCGGAATGTTCCTGATTTCCCGCATGGTCTCATAGCCGTCCATCTCCGGCATCATGATATCGACCAAGGCGACATCGACATCCGGATTGGCTTTCAGCATCTCGATGCCTTCCAAGCCATTTTCAGCAAAGAGAACCGAAATCCCATGCTGTTCCAGTGCGCTAGTCAGTGAAAAGATGTTGCGCATATCATCGTCGACAATCAGCACCTTCCGCCCTTCGAGGGATCCATCGGCTGGCCTCTCAACAATGATGTGTTTTTCCTCGGGAAGAGCACTGATCGTCCGGTGTAGGAACAGAGCGGTATCATTGAGGAGGCGCTCGGATGAGCCCTCGCCTTTGACGATGAGCGTCGCGGCGATGCTTTGCAGCCTACGCTCCTCGGCCTTTGTCAGGTCCTGACCCGTATAGATGACGATTGGCAGTTCCTCACTGCCTTTGATCTTACGGATGCGTTCGATGAGTTCTGTCCCGGGGAGATCCGGCAGGCCGAGATCGATGACGGCGCAATCGAATTGGCGGACTTGAATAACCTCCAATGCACTCTCAGCCGTCCCGACTGCCGTGACATCAACCTGCTCGCTCTTCATGAGTTCTGACAGGCTCATGCGCTGGTTGTCGTCATCTTCGACGAGAAGAAGCTTCTTCACAGGTCGATCGATGAACTCCTTCGTGCGGTTGAGCGCTCCCATGAGCGCCTCCCGGTCGACTGGCTTCTCCAAGAAGCCGAAGGCGCCAGCCTTGAGACCGCGCTTCTTCTGGTCATCGACTGAGATCACGTGGATTGGCACATGTCGGGTTCTCGGATCATGCTTCAAAAGATCGAGAAGTGCCCAGCCGTCCATATCGGGAAGTCCGATATCGAGAGTGACAGCATGCGGCTTGTAGCGATGTGCGAGGGCGAGCGCCGAGGCACCGTCCATGGCGATCAATCCCCTAAAGCCTTCCTCTCGAGCAAGCTCAAGCAGCACCGATGCGAACATGGCGTCGTCCTCGATGATGAGAACGACCCGGTCACCGTTCGTGATCGCATGGCGATCATCGAGTGAAGCCGACAGCGCCATTGCGGCGGACGGCTGACGGATCATCGACCCTGCCGGGTCGTCGGAGCCGGTATACTGTCCTGCACCATCGCCATTTGGCTTCGCAAAGCTTCCCGACCCTGCGAGGCCATGGCTGGCCGGCGGCTCGACCGGGACGAAGATGGTGAAAGTCGAACCGCTTCCCGGCGTGCTTGACACCACGATCTCACCACCGAGCAGCCGGGCGATTTCACGGCTGATCGATAGGCCCAGACCGGTCCCACCATATTTCCGGCTCGTCGTCCCGTCCGCCTGCTGGAAGGCCTCGAATATGATGCGTTGCTTCTCTTCCGGAATACCAATGCCAGTGTCGGTCACCGACATGGCGATCCACTGGCTGCCGGCTCGCAGCGGCGTTCCCTCAGCCGAGCCGATCTGCAACGTGACCCCCCCACGCTCCGTGAATTTGAAAGCGTTAGACAGCAAGTTGCGAAGCACCTGCTGCAAGCGCTTCGAATCCGTCCTGATTGCCGGTGGCAGTTTCGGATCGACCTCCACATGGAACTCGAGCTTTCTCTCTTCCGCAACCTGGCGGAAGGTTCTCTCCATATTTTCGACGAGATCCTTGAAACCGACGCTCGATACTTCCAGGCTAACTGTTCCGGACTCGATCTTCGACAGATCTAGAATATCATTGATAAGCGAGAGAAGGTCTGAACCTGCCGCGTGGATCGTCTTGGCGAACTCCCTCTGCTTGTCGGTCAGATTGCCGTCTGAATTCTCGGTTAGCAGCTTCGAGAGAATAAGGAGCGAGTTCAGCGGTGTCCTCAGCTCGTGGCTCATATTGGCCAGGAACTGCGACTTGTAGCGCGATGTCAGCGAGAGCTGCTCGGCTTTTTCCTCCAGGGCTGTCTTGGCGATAGACACTTCCTGGTTCTTCGCCTCGACTTCCCTCTTCTGGAGCTCAAGCAGTCGCGCCTTGTCCTCAAGCTCCTCGTTCGTCTTCTGCAGCGCTTCCTGCTGCTGCCGCAGGAGCTCTTCCGATTGACGTAGCGTTGCAGCTTGCTGCTCCAGCCGGTCGTTGGTGTTTCTCAACTCCTCCTGCTGGCTCTGCAGCTCGGTTGTCAGAAGCTGGGATTGCTTCAGCAGGCCCTCTGTCCGCATGTTTGCCGCTATCGTATTCAGGACGATACCGATCGACTCGGTGAGCTGCTCGAGGAAGGATTGATGTGTTTCCGAGAACCGGCTGAACGAAGCAAGCTCGATCACCGCCTTCACTTCCTGTTCGAATAGGACGGGCAGCACGATGATATTAAGCGGAGAGGCCTCGCCGAGAGCCGAACTGATGGTAATGTAGTCGCCCGGCACATTGGTGAGTAGAATCCGCTTCTTCTCGTATGCGACCTGGCCAACCAAGCCTTCGCGGAGACGGAAGCGGTTGTTGAGATGCTTTCTTTCCGTGAAGGCATAGGAAGCGACCATCTCCAGCACGGGCTCGCTGCCGTCGCGTTCGGCGGTATAGAACACACCCTGCTGCGCATTCACGAGAGGCGCGATCTCCGACAGGATCATGTTCGACACAGTGGTGAGATCGCGCTCGCCCTGCAGCATGCGGGTGAACTTGGCAAGGTTGGTTTTCAGCCAATCCTGCTCCGCATTTTTGAGCGTCGTATCGCGCAGGTTGCGGATCATTTCGTTGACATTGTCCTTGAGCGAGGCCAGCTCGCCCGAGGCTTCCACTGAAATCGATCGTGTGAGATCGCCCTTGGTCACGGCGGTGGCCACATCGGCAATGGCTCGCACCTGGGTGGTCAGATTGGCGGCAAGTTGGTTCACATTGTCCGTGAGGTCGCGCCACAGGCCGGCAGCACCCGGCACCCTCGCCTGTCCACCGAGCTTGCCTTCGACGCCCACTTCGCGAGCGACGTTCGTCACCTGATCGGCAAAGGTTGCCAGGGTGTCGATCATTTCATTGATGGTTTCGGCGAGGGCTGCGATCTCGCCCTTTGCGTCCACAATCAGCTTACGCTTGAGATCGCCTTCGGCGACCGCAGTCACGACGCTGGCGATGCCCCGCACCTGACCGGTGAGGTTGTTCGCCATCATATTCACATTGTCGGTCAGGTCCTTCCAGGTACCGGCCACGCCGCGCACCTGCGCCTGTCCACCGAGCTTGCCTTCGATGCCCACTTCGCGGGCCACACGTGTCACTTCCGAGGCAAAAGAGTTCAGCTGGTCCACCATGGTATTGATGGTCGATTTCAGCTCCAGAATTTCGCCGCGCACATCCACGGTGATCTTCTTCGAGAGATCCCCGTTCGCGACCGCAGTGGTCACCTCTGCGATGTTACGAACCTGGCCGGTGAGGTTGGCGGCCATCATGTTCACGTTATCGGTGAGGTCCTTCCACACACCGCCGACACCGCGAACCTGGGCCTGTCCACCAAGTTTACCTTCGGTACCCACTTCGCGGGCCACACGGGTCACCTCGCCGGCGAACGAATTGAGCTGATCCACCATGGTATTGATCGTGGATTTCAGCTCAAGGATTTCACCCTCGACCGCGACAGTGATTTTCTTGGAAAGGTCGCCATTAGCCACAGCGGTCGTGACTTCCGCGATGTTACGCACCTGGCCGGTCAGATTGGCCGCCATCATGTTCACGTTATCGGTCAGGTCCTTCCACACACCGCCGACACCGCGAACCTGGGCCTGTCCACCCAACTTTCCTTCCGTGCCCACCTCACGCGCCACACGCGTCACTTCGCCGGCGAAGGAGTTCAGCTGATCGACCATGGTGTTGATGGTTGACTTCAGCTCCAAGATCTCGCCGCGCACATCCACGGTGATCTTCTTGGACAAATCGCCATTCGCGACCGCTGTGGTGACCTCGGCGATGTTACGCACCTGACCGGTGAGGTTCGCCGCCATCAGGTTCACGTTGTCGGTCAGGTCCTTCCAGGTGCCGGCAACGCCCTCCACCCTGGCTTGACCACCGAGCTTGCCTTCCGAACCAACTTCCTTCGCGACGCGCGTCACCTCGCCCGCAAAGGAGTTGAGCTGATCCACCATCGTATTAATCGTGGACTTGAGTTCCAGAATCTCGCCTCGTACCTCCACGGTGATCTTTTTCGAGAGATCGCCATTCGCGACCGCGGTCGTGACTTCGGCGATGTTACGCACCTGACCGGTGAGGTTCGCCGCCATCAGGTTCACGTTGTCGGTCAGGTCCTTCCAGGTGCCGGCGACGCCACGAACCTGCGCCTGGCCACCCAGTTTGCCTTCCGAGCCGACTTCCTTCGCCACACGCGTCACCTCGGAGGCGAAGGAGTTCAGCTGGTCCACCATCGTGTTGATGGTGTTCTTCAGTTCCAAAATCTCGCCGCGGACTTCGACCGTAATTTTTTTGGACAAATCGCCATTCGCGACCGCAGTCGTCACCTCCGCAATGTTACGAACCTGCGCGGTGAGGTTCGAGCCCATCATGTTCACGTTCTCAGTCAGATCACGCCAAACACCGCCGACACCTTCGACCTGTGCCTGACCGCCCAGCTTGCCTTCCGATCCCACCTCTTTTGCGACGCGGGTCACTTCCGAGGCGAAAGAATTGAGCTGATCGACCATCGTGTTGATGGTGGACTTGAGAGCCAGGATCTCGCCCTTCACATCGACGGTAATCTTCTTAGAGAGGTCGCCCCGTGCGACGGCCGTGGTCACTTCCGCGATATTGCGCACCTGACCGGTGAGGTTCGCCGCCATCATGTTCACGTTCTCGGTCAGATCCTTCCAGACGCCACCGACGCCACGCACCTGAGCCTGACCACCCAGCTTGCCTTCCGAGCCCACTTCCTTCGCCACGCGGGTCACTTCCGAGGCGAAGGAGTTCAGCTGATCGACCATCGTGTTGATGGTGTCCTTCAGCTCCAGAATCTCGCCTTTCACATCGACGGTGATTTTCTTGGACAAATCGCCATTCGCGACCGCGGTCGTGACCTCAGCGATGTTACGCACCTGACCGGTGAGGTTCGCCGCCATCAGGTTCACGTTCTCGGTCAGGTCCTTCCAGGTGCCGGCGACACCTTTGACCTTCGCTTGTCCACCAAGCTTACCTTCCGAGCCCACTTCGCGGGCCACGCGGGTTACTTCTGAGGCAAAGCTTCCGAGTTGCCCTACCATGGTGTTGACCACTTTGCCGATGCGCAGGAACTCGCCCCGAAGCGGGCGACCATCCGACGCGAGATCGATCGTCTGACTCAAGTCGCCTTTCGCGACAGCGCCGATGACCCGCGCGACTTCGACAGTCGGTTGTACGATATCGCCGATCATGGCATTAACGGAGTCGACGCACTCACTCCAGCAGCCGGTCGCCCCGGCGAGACGTCCGCGCTCCTCGATCCGTCCCTCTTTGCCGACGACCTTTGCGACGCGCTCAAGTTCTTGCGCGAGGCCTTGATTCAAATCGGCGATGTCGTTGAAAGCTTCTGCAATCTCGCCGTCGATGCCGGTCAGATCCGATGGCAGACGGATCGAGAAATCGCCTTTTCGAAAGGCGCGCAATGTCTTGAGGAGCAGCTTGGGATCAAGCTGCGAATTGACGGTTTCGACTTGTGACATAAGGCCCCCCGTTACGCTGTCCCAGGCTTACTCTCGCCTGGATCCCCATATGTCGACGTCCCAAAAGCTACCTTGTTCGTCTTCAGATGGAATTCGACCCCGTTTAACGCATTTCAAGACCCGGAGTTCCGAGAGGGGAGCGAATTTTATCGGCCGCAGTCAAAAATGAAACAAAGCATCAAAATGAATATGCGGGCTATCGGGACATACGGGCGAAAATAAGCAGGCTTTTGGGACTGCCTCGCGCCTACTCCATGACGCAACGTCAGTTACATAAGATAAGAGCTAGGGCACACAAAGCATGAACAAATCAAGCCGCATCGGGAGATGCGGCTTGAACGATTGGAAAATGTTGATCGGCTTCAGGGCTTAAGGCCGACGAAATCTTCTCGCATCGGCGTGAACACGTCGAGAAGCATGCCAGCTTCGATGGCGACCGCGCCATGAACTGCATTCGGTGGGACGAGAAAGCTATCCCCCCGCTTGAGACGCTCTGTACGCCCCGCAATGGTGATATCAAAGACACCAGCCTCGACAAGACTACACTGGATGTGCGGATGCGAGTGAGGCGTGCCAATGGCACCCGCCTGAAAATCCACGCGAGCCATCATCACCTCCGCATTGTAGGTCAGGATCTTGCGGTGGATGCCTTCGCCCGCGGGCTCCCACTCGACGTCGCTGTCGAAGGCGAAGGGTTGGTCAATTCGGTTCATAGGGTTCCTCCAGAAATTGTCAGCGGGCAAGCCAACCGCCATCCACCGGCAGAACGATGCCGTGGATGTAGTTTGCTGCAGATGATGCCAGGAAGACGGCAGCGCCACCGAGATCGGTCGGCTCGCCCCAGCGTCCTGCCGGAATCCTGCCCAAGATCTCGCTGCTCCGTTTCGGGTCGTTGCGGAGCGCCTCGGTGTTGTTGGTCACGAAGTAGCCGGGCGCGATGGCGTTCACGTTGATGCCCTTGGCCGCCCATTCGCAGGCCAGCAGCCGTGTGAGGCCGGCTAGTCCGCTCTTGCTGGCTGTGTAGGACGGAATGCGGATGCCACCCTGGAAGGACAGGAGCGAGGCAATGTTGATGATCTTGCCGCCCCCCTCATCCGTCAACATCCTGCGCGCCACGGCCTGAGACAGGAAGAAGGTGGATTTGAGATTGACGTTCATCACGTCGTCCCAATCCTGCTCCGTGAAGTCGATGGCATCGGCACGGCGGATGATCCCGGCATTGTTGACCAGAATGTCGATGCGCCCGCAGGCCGATATGGCCTCAGCGACGATGCGCTCGATGGGCTCGAGACTCGACAAATCGGCCTGGACAGGGTGAAAGCGAGCACCGGCCTCGCGGCACAGCCGCTCTGTTTCATCCATGCTTGAGCGGCCAACACCGACAACGGAGGCTCCGGCTTGCGCCAATGCCCCAGCGATTGCCTGGCCGAGCCCGGTGTTGGCCCCAGTGACGACCGCATTCTTGCCGGTCAGATCGAACGAGAACGTCATTCCTGGCTCCTCACCGCAATGCATCCATAGGCACTATGTCCATGTCGGTGAAATCCTGATTGTCGCCACCCATGGCCCAGACGAACGTGTAATTGCTGGTTCCGACGCCGGAATGGATGGACCACCCGGGGGACAGGATCGCCTGCTCGTTGGCGACGACGAGGTGCTTCGTCTCGTTGGGCTCGCCCATAAAATGGAACACACGCGTGTCGGGCTGCATGTCGAAATAGACATAGACCTCCGAGCGGCGGTCATGCACGTGCGCCGGCATGGTATTCCACATGCTGCCGGGCTTGAGCTGCGTCATGCCGAGGACGAGCTGGGCCGAGCGGCACACCTCCGGATGGATCATCTGGAAGATCGTGCGGACATTCCCGTTCGCGGCATCACCCAGATCGACACGCCGGGCACGGTCAAGACCGATCTTCACCGTCTCGAAACGGGCATGAGCCGGCGTACTGACGAGATAGAATTTTGCCGGGGTATCTGCATCGCGGCTCTCGAACCGGACCTCCTTCGTGCCCATGGCCACATAAAGAGCATCGCGCGGCCCGAGATTATGGACATCGCCATCGGTGTGAACGCGCCCCGGGCCGCCGAGATTAACGACGCCGAGTTCGCGGCGGTCCAGAAAATTGGGCGAGCCAATCTGCTTGTGCGACTCCAGTTTGATCGCTCTCGAAGTTGGAGTCGCACCGCCGACTACCAGTCGGTCGATATGACTGTAGGTCAGCTTAACCTCACCGGGAACGAAGAGGCTCTCGATCAGAAAGTGACGGCGCAATTCGGCCGTGCTGAAATGGCGGACGGCTTCCGGATGGCATACCTGCCGGATGTCGATGGTCATGGGTGCCTCTTTGAACGGGAACGATCAACGGAACAGGGCCGGAAGCCAGAGCGACAGGCCGGGAATGTATGTGACGAGCAGCAGCACCATGATGCTTGCGCCCAGGAACGGCCAGATCGTCTTCATGGCTTCGCCGATGGTGATTTTGCCGACCGCGCAGCCAACGAAGAGCACCGAACCCACCGGCGGGGTGTTGAGGCCGATGCCGGCGTTGAGGATCAGGATCACGCCGAAATGCACGGGATCGATGCCGAAGGCCTTGATCACCGGCAGGAAGATCGGCGTGCAGATGATGATCATCGGCGCCATGTCCATGAAGGTGCCGAGCACCAGCAGGATGATGTTGATAAGCAGGAGGACGACGATGGGATTGTCCGACACCGTCTTCATGAGAGCGATGGTGGCCTGTGGCACCTGCAGGAAGGCCATGAGCCAGCCGAAGGCACTGGCGGTGCCGATGACGAGGAGAACCATCGCCGTGGTACGCACGGCGCCGAGGGTCGCCTCGACAAAGCTTTCCCAGTTCATCTCGCGATAGACAAAGAGTGTGACCAGAAGGGCGTAGACGACGGCGATGCACGAGCTCTCGGTTGCCGTGAACACGCCCGAGCGGACGCCCCCGAAGATGATGAAGATGAGCAGGATGCCCGGTATCGCCGAGACGAAGAAATAGGCCAGCATCCGGAAGCCCGGGAACGGATCGGCGGGATAGCCGCGCCGCACAGCCACCACATAGGCCGTGATCATCAAGGCCGCGGCCAGCAGAAAGCCGGGAATGATGCCCGCGGTGAACAGATCCGCCACCGAGATCGTGCCGCCGGCTGCGATCGAATAGATGATCATGTTGTGGGACGGCGGGATGAGCAGCGCGATGATCGCGGCGTTCACCGTCACGTTGACGCTGTAATCCTTAGCATAGCCCCGCTTTTCCATCTGCGGGATCATGATGCCGCCGATGGCGGAGGCATCCGCGATGGCGGAGCCAGAGATGCCACCGAAGAGCGTAGAGGCGACCACGTTCACCTGCCCCAGGCCGCCGCGCAGGTGTCCGACGAAACCGGCGGCAAGGCGGATCAGCCGGTCGGCGATGCCGCCGCGCATCATCAGGTCGCCGGCATAGATGAAGAACGGGATCGCCATCATGGCAAAGGCGTTCATGCCGGAATTGAGCTGCTGGAACACCACAATCGGCGGCAGCTGCATGTAAAGAACGGTGGCCAGCGATGCGATCCCAAGGCAGAACGCAACCGGCGTGCCGATGATGAGCAGGAGCGTGAAGACGCCGAAGAGAACCCAGATCTCCATGACATCAATCCTTCACGGCAACGAGATGAGGCTCGTCCACGCGCACCATCGGGACATCTTCGCCAACGAGCAGCAGGCGAACGAGCTTTTCAAGGGAAAAGAGAGCAATCAGAACACCGCCCACGGCGAGAGGCACGTAGTCGAACCCCTGCGGGATCGGCATACCCGGCATCAGCGCGGACCAGGTTTCGACCGCCAGGGATGTGCCATACCACGCCATGGCACCGCCGAAGATCATTACCAGCACCTCCGTGACGGCGAGCATGATCTGGCGCAGGCCCTGCGGCGCATAGTGGAGGGCGATCTCGAAGCCGAGATGATTGCCGTCGCGCACGCCTACGGCGGAACCCAATAGGATGAACCAGCTCATGAGGAGCAGGGAGGCGGGCTCGGTCCAGCTCGGCGTTTGGTTCAGCACGTAGCGACCGAACACCTGCCAGCCAACGAAGACGGTCATAAGAATGAGGCCGATCCCGGCAGTCCACAGAGCCAATCGATTGACGACGGCGAGAATGCGGGATAGCGCGGCAAGTTCAGCGCGCATCGGTAAAGGTCTCCAGTGAGGCAAGAGACGGACCGGCTGGAGCTGATCCGGTAGCATATTGCCGTCGCGCGGCTCAGTCCATCGCCTGGATGCGGGAGACGAGCTCCTTCACCTTCGCATCCTTGGCGTATTTCTCGTAGACAGGCTTCATCGCATCGATGAAGGGCTGCTTGTCGACATTGTTGATCTGATTGTTGTTCGCGCGGATCTTCTTCTCGGCATCCTTCTCGCGCGCCTCCCAGAGCTCGCGCATCTTCGCGACGGATTCCTTCGCCGTTTCGCGCACAGCCTTCTGGTCTTCGGGCGACATCTTGTCGAAACTCTTCTTCGACATCACCAGCACTTCCGGCGACATGGAATGCTCGGTCAGCGAATAGAATTTCGCCACCTCGAAGTGACGGAAAGAATCGTAGCTCGGCCAGTTGTTTTCGGCCCCATCCACCACGCCGGTCTGCAGTGCTGAATAGACCTCGCCCGGAGGCATCGGCGTCGCGTTGGCGCCGAGCGCATTCACCATGTCGAGGAAGAGATCGGACTGGATCACGCGTACCTTTATGCCCTTAAGATCGGCGGGCGTGTTGATGGCGCGCTTGGAATTGTAGAAGGAGCGCGCACCCGAATCGTAGAAGGCAAGCGCCACGAGCCCGTGCGGCTCGAAGGACTTCAGGATCTGATCGCCGACCGGACCATCCATGGTCTTGCGCATATGGTCGACCGACCGGAAGATAAAGGGCAGCGAAGGAACCAGGGTTTCAGGAATGAGATTGTTGAACGGCCCCATATTGATGCGGTTCAGGTCGATCACGCCGAAGCGGGTCTGTTCGATCGTGTCCTTTTCCTGGCCGAGCTGGGCCGAATGGAAAACCTGGATCTTGTATCGGCCATTCGTCTTCTTCTCGAGTAGAGAACCGAAATACTTGACCGCCTCGACGGTCGGGTATCCATCCGGATGGATATCGGCGGAGCGCAGGGTCGTCTGCGCCCCTGCCGTGCCGCTCATGAGCGCTGCCCAAAGACCGAGGGTAGCAGCCGCGAAAGTTCTTTTCGTCAACATCGTTGTCCTCCTAGGCTTCCTCTGATGTTCTGTTGTTTCCCCGGCTTTGTGCCGGTTTATCCTTCACCCTCGGCGCATCGGCTGCGCCAAAGGCGAGACCAAGTTTTGCCCTCGCGGCTTAACTGGTCGACTCTTGTATGGTAGTATGCACTTATATATAACGCAACCCGTCGAAAGAATGAGATCTGTTGTGAACACGCCCTTCCCTGTCGGCCATGGCTCTGCGGCTCTGCGCATCGAGAACGAGTTGCGCCGCCTGATCATTGCTTTGGAACTTCCACCCGGGAGCCGCCTGTCCGAGCAGGACATCGCCGAGCGCCACGGGGTCTCGCGGCAACCCGTACGAGAAGCCTTGATTGGCCTGGCACGCACGCGTCTGGTTGAAATCCAGCCCCAGCGAGGCACTACGGTCGTCAAGATCTCAGTGAGGAAGATGATGGAAGCCCGGTTCGTCCGGGAAGCCATCGAGACGGCGGTCGTGCGCCGCGCCTGCTCATCGTTCGATCAGCAGAGCCGGGAGCGGATCAACGATCTTCTGGAGATGCAGGATCAGGCGGCCCGCAAGGACGACCATACAGCCTTCCAGCGCTATGATGAGCTGTTCCACATCGCCCTTGCCGAAGGCGCCGGCTGCCCGCTTGCATGGGAAGCGGTCCAGGACATCAAGGCCCATATGGACCGGGTGTGCCAGCTCACCCTGCCCGGGCCGGAGGCGATGCTGCCATTGATCGATCAGCATCGTGCCATCATGGCTGCTATCGATGCGCGCGACGAGGAAGCCGCCGCGGAGGCCATGCGCCGGCACCTCACCGAAATCCTGCGCGCTTTACCACGGGTCGAGGCCGAGCATCCGGAACTGTTCAGCTCCTGAGCACACCGTAGAAGCTTAGGACTTCAGGACGAATGCAGTCGTCGACTTGATCCGCTCCATGGCAAACCGCGACGTGACGTTCTTGAGCGGGATCGCCTTGACGAGTTGCTTATAGAACAGGTCGTAGGCCGCCATATCGGGCACGACAACACGCAGGATGTAGTCCACGTCGCCGGCCATCCGATAGATTTCCATGACCTCGGGGATCGTCGTGACAAAATCCGCGAACCGCTGCATCCAGGCCTCGGAATGGTCATAGGCCTCGACCGCCACGAAGGCCGTCAGGCTCAAGCCCACCTTTTCCGGATCCACAAGAGCCACGCGCCTTTTGATGACCCCGGACGCCTCCAGCCGCTGGATCCGCTTCCAGCAGGGCGTCTGAGACAGGTTCACCCGTTGGGCGAGCTCCGCCACGGAGATGCTCGCATCCTCCTGCAGAAACCCCAAGATCTTGGCATCGATTGCATCCATCGGCAGATCCGCATTGCGTTCGCTAATCCCTTTATGTTCTTTATAACGAACATGGTCAAGAGGCCGATGCTATCGGCCGATCATCCTCAGCGTCTCCAGTATTCCTAAGCTTAGGCATTAGCCCGGAATTAGCTTGAATTTTGCATGCCGAACAGCGCGTCGAAAATTTTTCGCCCTACATCGGACCACGAAGAGAAGTTTCTTCCTTCCCTCCATGTTCTAAAAAAAGAACATCCTAATTGACCGGGACCGATGCCCTGGGCACCATTCCTCAAGTCTCCGAGATGCGAATTGAGGTGGCGTCTTCTGATGAAGACCCGCGGCAGGACATGCAGCGGCACCCACAAGCGAAACTCATGACGCGTCCGGCTGAACGCTTCCGACAAGTGTTCGGCTCATCGGGAGACAAGGGTGCAATTCGTTTTTCTTCTGAACCAAGGTCCTGTCCCATGCTGATGAAATCATTGACCACCTGGCACCGTCGCCGGTCGAACACGAAATTTTTCCCGGTCCTGGCGCTCCTTGCCGCATCCACATGGGCAATGACCTCCGGCTCCGCACAGGCGGAAGGCCCTTTGAGAGTCGGTATCAATTCCGGCCTTTCGGCCGATGCCGTTCATCAGGCTGCGAAAGAAGCGAAGGAGCAAGGCCTCGACGTGAAGGTGATCGAGTTCACGGATTGGGTCACGCCCAATGCCGCGCTCGCCAACAAGGACATCGACGTCAACTACTTCCAGCACATCCCCTTCCTTGAGGATGCAAAGAAAGCGCGAGGCTATGACTTCGTGTCCATCGGCGTCGGCACGATGTCGAAGGTCGGTCTCTACTCGAAGAAGTACAAGAGCGTCGCGGATCTGCCCAACGGTGCGAAGGTTTCCATAGCCAACGATCCCGTCAATGGCGGCAGAGGCCTCGTTCTTCTCGACCGCATTGGCCTGATCAAGCTGAAGGAAGGCCTGGACTACAAGGCCACCGTTGCCGACATCGTCTCGAATCCGAAGAACATCAAGATTACCGAGCTCGTCGCCCAGCAATTGCCGACAGCCCTCGACGACGTGGATCTGGGACAGGGCTATCCTGCGGCTCTCAAGCAATATGGCGTCGACCCGAACTCGGCCCTGATCTTCGATGATGTGCAAAAGCGCTTCGCCATTCAGTGGGTGGTCCGTCCTGCCGACGCGAAGGATCCAAGGATCAACAAGTTCGTCGCCATCTACCAGAACTCGCCCGAGGTCAAAGCCATCCTCAAGAAGCATTTCGGCGACATGACCGTTCCTGCGTGGGAGCCCGCGCAAGCGTCCGCGACCAATCCAACGAACTGAGCATCAGCTGACGATCAAGCCGGGTGAGACAATGACCAAGAAGATCAACATCTACGCCTTCGACATGAACTGCGTGGACCACATCAATCACGGAATGTGGACCCACCCGCGCGATCAGTCTCCGTCCTATACAAGCCTCGATTATTGGGTGAACCTCGCGAAGATCGCCGAGCGCGGCAAGCTCGATGGCATCTTCCTCGCCGATATCGTCGGCGTCTACGATGTCTACAAGGGCGGGCCGGAGGCGGCCATCACAGCAGGCGCTCAGGTTCCCGTCAACGACCCGATGCTTGTCGTACCGGCCATGGCCTATGCGACGAAGCATCTGGGCTTCGGCGTGACCGTGAACACCACATACGAACAGCCCTATCTTCATGCCCGCCGCATGTCGACGCTCGATCATCTCACGAAGGGCCGGATCGGCTGGAACATCGTTACCGGCTATCTCGACAGCGCGGCCCGTGGCATGGGTCTTCCCGAGCAGCTCGATCACGACCACCGCTATGACATCGCGGACGATTACCTCGATGTGCTCTACAAGCTCTGGGAAGGCAGCTGGGATGACGATGCCGTCATCAACGACCGCGCCAGGGGTATCTATGCGCAGCCAGAAAAGGTCCGTGCCATCAAGCATAATGGACCGTACTATCAGATCGACGCCATCCACTTAAGCGAGCCATCGCCGCAGCGCACACCCGTGCTGTATCAGGCGGGCTCATCGACACGCGGACGGGAGTTTGCCGCGAAGCATGCGGAATGCGTGTTTACAGGCGGCCCGAACCCGATCGTCGCGCGCGACATCATCGCCGATATCCGCGCCCGGGCGGCAAGCTTCGGCCGCGATCCTTATGACGTGAAGGTCTTCGTCGGCATGAGCCTTGTGGTCGGGCGGACGGAGAAGGAGGCGCAGGACAAGCTCGAGGAATACCGGCGTCACGCCAGCGTGGACGGCGCCCTCGCCCACTTCTCGAGCTCGTCCGGCGTGGACTTCTCGAAATACGATCTCGACGAACCGATCCAGTACGAGAAGAACAATGCCAACAACTCGACCCTGGAGGCGATCACCACCCGCAGTGCCGGCACGGTCTGGACCGTTCGCAAGCTGATCGACCAGATGATTCTGGGAAGTCGCCAGAAGCCTTTCGTCGGCACGCCGGAGCAGATTGCTGACCACATCGCTTCATGGGTCAATGACGCGGACATCGATGGCATCAACTTACCTCGCACAATAGCGCCCGAAAGCCTCGCGGACTTTGTCGATCTGGTCGTTCCCGTGCTTCAGGAGAGAGGCCTGTTCAAAGCCGATTATTCAGAGGGCACGTTGCGCGAAAAGCTGTTCGGCGGAGGCCGGAGCCGACTTCCCGCCGCGCATTGGGGCGCTCGCTATCGTCCCGGCACAGACCAGACCGTTCCCGCTAAGGAAGTCGCTTGATCGCCCTCATTTTCCGACCCGAATGGAAATAACAATGTCTGCCGCCACGAGTCTTTTCCCGACGGATCCGCGTGCCGAATCCAGCAACACGCTGCATCGGTTCGCGTCTACGCCTGTCTCCTATGAGGGACTGGCAGAGCGCTTCCGGCCTATCTTCAAGAAGATTGCTGAAGGCGCTGTTGCTCGCGAGCAGTCGCGCACCCTGGCCGTCGAGCCTGTGGCATGGCTGCGTGAGGCCGGTTTCGGCGCTCTGCGCATCCCGCAAGTTTATGGCGGACTTGGCGCCAGCCTGCCTCAAACATTCCGACTTCTCATCGAGTTAGCTGAGGCGGACTCGAACCTGCCGCAGATCTTCCGCGCGCATTTCGCATTCGTCGAAGAGAGGCTCAACAGCAAGGAAGAAGCCGATCGCGAGCGCTGGTTCCCCCTGATCGTCGACGGCGCGATCTTCGGCGCAGCCATGGCCGAGAAGACGGAGGGCACGGAGACGACAGTGACCCTCACGAAGGAGAACGACCGTTGGCTTCTCGACGGCTATAAATTCTATAGCACCGGGACGATCTATGCGAACTGGATCGTTGCCGTCGCCCTGGAGGGAGCGGAATATGTTTCCCTCGTCCTTCCTACCACGGCTCCGGGTGTCGTCGTCGAAGACAATTGGGACGGATTCGGACAGCGCCTGACAGGTAGCGGCACGACGCGATTCAATAGGGTCGAGATCAGGGCGGATCAGATTCTGCGCCGGCTCTCCGTCGAACAACCTCCCAAGACGTCCTACATCATCGCCTATTATCAGCAGTTCCATCTCGCCGCTCTCGCGGGCATCGCGCGGGCGGTTCTGAAGGATGCAATCGCATTTACGCAAACCAAGACGCGGACATTCGGGGTGCCCGGCAAGTCCAGTCCGCGTCATGATCCTCTAGTGCAGAGTGTCATCGGTCGTCTTGCCAGCCTCTCTTTCACAGTGGATTCGCTGGTTGAAAGTGTCTCTGCATCCATCCAGGAGGCTTATGAGGTCTCTATCAAAGGCGAGGATGCAGCCGATTTCATCACAACGGCGAACATCAAGGCCTATCAGGCGCAGCAGATCGTGATCGAGCAGGTGTTGGAGGCCACCACGCTGCTCTTCGAGATCGGCGGTGCATCCGCCGTGAGCGAGACGCGTCGTCTCGACCGCTACTGGCGCAACGCGCGCACGCTCGCTTCGCACAACCCCGCTGTTCACCGCGCGCGTGCCATCGGCGATTACTGGCTCAACGGTACGCCGCCGGTCGGCGTCCTCCAGGCCGTGATCCAGAGCGAAGCGCAGGCGAAGAACGCCGCCGAAGCGTCGGCACGAAATTCATAACCAGGGGATCGTCAGACATGCCCACAAACTTTCTTCCCATGTTCTGGGATGCCTTCCTCGAGAGCCTGATCATGGTCGGCACGGCGGGTCTCTTCGCTTTCGCCGCCGGAATTCCGTTGGCCGTTGTTCTCGTCACCACAAGTATCGGAGGCATCTATGAGATGCCCCGCCTCAACCGGGTGCTGGGCAGCATCGTCAATGGCTTCCGCTCAACGCCGTTCATCATTCTGCTGGTCGCCCTCATTCCCTTCACGCGCCTGATTGTCGGCACATCAATCGGGCTTTGGGCCGCCGTCGTGCCATTGAGCATCGCGGCAACGCCGTTCTTCGCCCGCATCGCCGAAGTCAGCCTGCGAGAGGTGGATCATGGCCTGATCGAGGCGGCTCAGGCCATGGGAGCGAGTCGCTGGCAGATCATCGTCCATGTGCTTCTGCCTGAAGCCCTGCCGGGGATCATCCGGGGCTTCACCATCACGCTGGTGTCGATGATCGGCTCGTCGGCCATGGCCGGTGCCGTGGGCGCCGGCGGACTGGGCGATCTCGCCATGCGCTACGGCTATCAGCGCTTCGATACCAGCGTGATGATCAGCGTCATCGCCGTCCTGATCGTCATCGTCACGGTTGTTCAGTCCACGGGCGACCTCATCGCCAGCCGGTTCGACAAGCGTTAGAAAAGGAAGAGGGACGGCATAACCGTCTCTCCTGTTCCGACTGAGAGCCCTAGTATTCCAGCTCGAATCCCAACCCGACGGAGCTGCCACCCTCGGCATTGATCTCCCCCTGGGCCTTCAGGCGCCGAGTCAGATCAATATCGACCGTCACGCCGCTCTCCTCGGGCAGAGCACCGGCTTTCACACCGACGCGCACATTGTCGCTGATGTAACGTGAGACACCCACCCCCGGCCCACCACCAGCACCGACGGTGATGTCGAGGCTGTCGACGCCGAGAGAGCGGCGCAACTGCTCAAACGCATCGTTGCCGGAACCGCCGGAGAGCTGCGCAACAGCCTGCGCGAGCTGCAGCGCCTGCCCCGCAGACAATCCGCCTGACGGCCTCTGGAACAGGATACGGGACAGGACCTCGTCCTGAGGCAGATTCGGTTCGGAACTGAAGGTGAATTGAGGGCTCGAGGCCGGGCCCGTCACGCCGATGCGTGCGGTGACGTCCCCTGACTGTGTTTCGGCCAGGAAGTCGAGCGAAGGCGTGAGATCGCCGGTAAAATCCAGACGTCCCCGCACGAATTCGAGCCTCTTACCCAAAAGATCGAAGCGGCCGCGCCTGAGCTCGAAGGCGCCGATGGCGATGGGATCCTGCGTCGTGCCCTGGAGCCGCAGATCGCCACCGAGTTCGGCGTTGATGCCGCGCCCTCGCACGAAGATCCGGTTCTGCGCCGTCACTGTCAGATCAAGTTCCGCTCGGAACGGAGTGCCTCTCGCGGAAGCGGATTGCCGCCGCTGCGCCAGAGCAAGCCGCGCCGCAGCGGTCGGCGTCGGCCGCACATGCCGGGTTCCCGGGAGCGGCCTTAAGGTGGTCGGCAGTCGGTCGGGCACGGAGACGTTCATCGAGATGATGTTGACGCTGCCCGCAGCGCGCGGCCTGCTCAAAAGTGGCCCCGATATAGTCAGATCCAGATCGGCGGTTGCGTCAACGGTCTCGTTGGAGACGAGCTGGGCGCGGCTGCCCGTGATGCGGATATCGCCGGGCAGTCCCGCAGCAGGATTGATCGTTACTTGCCCTCGGGCAGCGAGAGAGCCACCGCTCGGCGTCTGCGCGGTGAGGCTCTCAATGGTGAGCACCTGCCCGCGCGCAACGAACCGCCCTGCAATCCCGTTCAGCTGGACGCCCTGCAAAGAGTCGACGAAGCTTCCATTGGCAAGAGTAACCGTGCCTTCGATGCGTGGATTGGAAAACGTGCCAGCAATTGACAGATCGAGATTGGCAGCTCCTGTCACACGTCGACCAGATGCGGACAGGAGGGAATTGGCAATCGCAAGATCGGTGCGCCCCGACACCCTGAGTGCAAGCTCCTCGGCCGGGCTGAGAGGAACGCTTCCGGACACTTGCAAGGTTCCGCCACGTCCGATCGCAATCCGCGCATCGATGCCGGCCCGCTGATCAGCAAGGCGCCCCTGCGCCTCGATGTTAAGCGGCGGCAAGCCCGCTTGGCGCGTCTCTGCCGTGGCAAAGCCTGATACGTCGATGCGATAGTTTCCAGTCGGGCTTGCCATCGTTCCACCGATGGAGGCATTTCCGTTGACCGTGCCGGCAAGGCCGAGATTCGGCACCACGATATCGGCAACCTGAAGCGGCAGGCTGCGGACATCCACAGTGAGGTCGAGCCTGTCGGAAATCGTGCCGTTGACAGTGACCCGCCCCTGATCCGCTGCGATCACGAAGTTTGATAAGGTAACCGCACCGCTCTGCAGCGTGATGGCTGCAGGTTGTGCGAGAGCCAGGCGCCTGCTGCCGCGGCGTGCCGTGAAGCTCGCAAGCTCGATCCGCGTCGCATCGCCCGGCACGAGGCGGCCCTGCGCGTCGAGATTGAATCCCTGTCCGACGGCGGATGCGGTAAATTGTGAGGCAGAAGGCGTGCCGTCGGCCACGAAGCGCACGGTTCTATAAGTCTGGCCGCCAGCCGTCAGGGCGTCGGCGGAGACGTTGCCGTCGATGATGGGACGGCGGTAGAGATCCTGGATGCTCAACCTTGCATCAAAGTCTCTCACCGACGTGCCCGCCACGGCAAAGCGCGTGCCTCGTGCCGTAATCGTGGCATTCTGACCACCACCGCTCGCATCGAGCGAGATAACGGCATCGAGCGAACCATCGAGCTTCGTCAGCACGAGCGGAGACAGGTCGTCGAAGTTGCTGCCGGAGAGGGAGATCTCGCCCTGCGCTAACTGATCAGAGCCCAGGCGAAGATTTCCATTGAGGGCCACCGAGCCGATATCGATATCGAGCCGGTCCAGGAGCCACCCGCCTTCCGGCGGCTTCGCCAGATGAAGGGAGCCCGTTGCAGGCTTGCCGTCGACCTGTCCGTCGAGAGTGAGAGCGGCATCGAGCGCACCCGTCACGTCCTTTGCGTCGACGCTGACCGCAAGGCTTGGAATGGAACGGTTCAGGGCGCGCACGTCGGTGAGCGTTGCAACGCCTCTCACGTCCGGCCTTTCGAGAGAGCCACCGAGACGAGCCATGACATTCGCCCGGCCGGCGGTCACCCGCGGATCCACATGCCTCAGTTCGTCGATGGTGATGTCGAGCCCAAGATCAGCCGCGGATTGCGTAGCCCGCCCATCGACGCGGGCATCGAGATGGGCGCCGTCGACACGAAGATTTTCGAAGGCGAAACCATTGGGGATGCGCCGCACCGTTCCCGCCGCAGTGACCGTGCGCCCCAGAAGACCGTCTGCAGCCGGCATCCCGGTCAAGAGGTCCCGAAATCGGGCATCGATGGCTGCCGCCATGTCGTATCGGCGGGGATTGCCTGACAATCGTGCCGTCAGATTTGCGGAACCCTGCATCGGTCGGCCTGCGATGCCAGAAAAGGATGCCAGTGCCGGGATGTTGGCATCGAGCGTGCCATCGAGGACGGTGCCACCGACCTGTCCGGTGAAACCTGCCCGCGCCGTGGCGGTCTCGATGCGCGCCGTTTCGACATTGGCGACGCCGTCCAGACCGAAAGATCCGCGCGAGGTGATCGCGAGCGTCGGGCCGATCGCCCGGGCGAGCGCCCGGTCGGCAGGTCTGATCCCTCCAGCGTTGGCGTCGATGGCAAAGGAGAACTGGCTGGGTGGCGATGGACCGTCGACCGGGTTCATGGTCACGCGGGCGGTCAGCGTATCGAGCGCGCCCTGAGGCAGCCTGATCTCGGCAGCATCGAGCACCCCGTTGATGCGTGGTGCCGTCAGCGGACCTTGCACCGTTCCGTCGAAATTGAACCGGGCGATCTCCGCCTCCCCTGCGCGGGTTTTCGCACCGTCGGTCGGCAGGGCGCGGGCGTTGAGCGTCAGATCGAGAACCTGGCCGGAGCTGACGGTTCCGGTCATGTCGAAGCGCGCGACATTCGATGTGATGCGCACCGGCTGGAAGCGCAGGCTGCTGTCGTCGCCGACGGTCACGTTGCCGACGAGCTGGGTAGTCCCGCTGAAGACCGGAGCGGCCGGCGCGGGCAGCAATCCGTCGATGCGGGCCGCAAGATCCAGGTTCACATCGTAGGCGGCCGTAGCGCGCCTGACGGTCGCCGTCCCTGCAGCCCCGATCGTCGGCCCGGCGGAAAAGTCGAGCCGGGCGGCGAAGTCGCTCATGGGCCCCTGACCGGCCAGTTTCAGGTCGACGGGCGGAAGTCCGGGCAGATCCATCAGCCGGGCGGCGATGCCGCCGGCGGGCTCCTGATGCGTGAGGTCGAGGGCGAGACGGTTCGTCTGCGGCACATAGGTGAGATCGATCGAGAGCTGACCGGGAGCATCGAGACGCTGCGCCTGGAAATTCAGATCGAGGCCTTCGGACGGATTGCCGAGTTGGGCGGAACCTGCCGCGGAGAGCCGCGCCTGCGTGCCGAGCACCGGCTGACCGAGGGTGAGTTCCTGCAGAGCGAAGCGATCCACGATCACCCGCACCGGCAACTCGGGCAGGATCGGCGCGTCGGAAACAGGTGCATCCTCTTCAGCTGGCAGCGGCCGGCGCGAAATCTGCAGACGGTCGATGGTGAGCTCATCAACCTGAAGCCGTCCGGTCAGCAGCGCCGTACGGCTCCAGACCAGGCGGGCACGATCGAGGTTGAGCCACACGCCATCCCGGTCGGCGATGCGGATGTCCCGAATGACCGCATTCGAGGAAAGCGCCCCCTCGATGCTGCCGATGGTGACGCGCGTGGTCGGCGTCGACAGAAGCCGCGAGATCAGGCTGGCCAGAACACCCTGGTCGCTCTGCGCCTGGCTCGGGCGGCCCGTAGCCAGCCACAATGCTGCAAACGCCAGCGTGATGATGATCGAGACAAAGGCGAGGGAGCGGATTGGCTTGTTCATCAGAAGGCCTGCCCGATTCCGACGTAGATGGCATAAGAGGGGTCGCCGGGTCCCGGATTGACCGGGATCGCGACATCCAGGCGGATGGGGCCGATGGCCGTGTAGTAGCGCAGGCCCAGGCCCGCGGCGACGCGGATGTCCTCATCGAAATCCGGGAAGCTCGACTCGAAGGCCGTTCCGGCGTCCACGAAGGGCACAATGCCGATGGTATTGGTGATCTTGATGCGGGCCTCGAGCGAGGCTTCGAGCAGGCTCCGCCCGCCAATCGGTTCGCCGAGGAATGTCGGCCCGAGCGTCCGGTAGCGGTAGCCGCGCACCGAACCGCCGCCGCCGGCGTAGAAACGCCGATTGGCCGGGATCTCATCCAGATCCGCACCGACAATCGAACCCAGACCAATGCGGCCGGCGAGGATGTAGCGGGCCTCTTCGTCGAGCGAGTAATACGCCGAGGCCGTTCCCTTCGCGATGGTGATCGGCACCGACGAGCCGAGGAATTCCGGGTAAGGCGCGACTGAGGCAATCACCCGAATGCCTTCCGTGGGATTGAGCGGATTGTCGGTCGAGTCGTAGCTCAGGGAGAAAGGCAGGCCGACAAGCGTGTAATCGATCTGCCCGAGAATGTCCGTCGCCTGCCCCTTCTCGTATTCAATTCCGCCCTGGATCGAGAACTTTTCGCTGAAGCGGTGGCGGATGCCGGTGGTCGCGTTGACGAGCCGGCTCGTATAGCCTTCCGTCCGGTCGCGTTCGACGAGACCGTCGATCAGCCAATCGTTACGGGTTCCCCAGAGAGCAGGCTTGAGGAAGCTCGCACGGAACCGCCCCCCGAGATTGTCCCAGGTGAGATCCTGATTCCGGTCGGGGTCGCCGCCATCCTCGGTGAGATAAAAGATGCTGCCCTCGAACCGCAGCCGCTCGGCGCCGCCAAACAGGTTCCGATGCGCCCAATAGGCCCGTACGGCCGGTCCGTCGGTCGTCGAATATTGAACCGAGGCGCCGATGACCCGCTGCGGGCGTTCGGTCAGCTCCACGAACAGAGGCAGGTTGCCATAGGCGTCCAAAGCCTCGCCTTCGCGAATGCGCACAGATGACAGCGCCTCGATCTGAGAGATCGACTTGCGCATGGAGGCGAGTTCCGCGGGCGAATAGGGATCGCCCGGCTCCGTGTAGATGAAGGAGCGCACCACGGCCGGATCGACATTCTCCGCCCCCTGGATCGATATCGCCCCGATCCCCGCCCGAGGACCGGGATCGACGGCAAGGCTCACGTCCATCACTTGCGCCGGATGAACCACCACAGGATCCTGTCGCCGGACTTTGGCGAAAGGACGTGACTGGGACCGGAAATAATCGACGATCCGCGCTTCCGCGGCGACGATGTCGGCGGAACGTGCCGGGTCTCCAGGCTTGATCTGCACGACCCGGGGCGGGAGCTCGCCCGGCGAGAAGGGACGGCCTGTCCTCGCATCCAGAACGGCAATATCCCGCAAGGCAAATTGCGGACCTGGATCCGCGATGATCTGAATCGGCACGAGCGCACGCGCGAGGTAGCCTGAGGCTGCTCGGGTTGCAGCATCCGTGCGGGGAGCCTGCAGCATCATCGGAACGCCGGCGACATTGATCGTGACACGGGCGTTGTAGTATCCGGCGCCCCAGAGCGCATCGATCAGACGAGGCAGATCGGCTTGTGCCCGGCTGGCCAGAGCCGCCGCATCGGGCGGTGGATCCGATTGCAGGCTTTGAAGGGTCGAGGCGTCCTTCAGAACCTGCTTCAGGTCGCTGCTGTCCGCACCTACCACGATGTCGAGGGAATAAGGCAGGGCCTGCGGGCTTGGAGGCGGCGGCGCATCGCCTCCCCCGCGAAGCCAGCCGAAGAGATCGAGTGCGACGGCAGGCGCAATCGGCAGTCCACTGAGCAGAACGCCTACAAGAACGGGGAACGCGACCCGTCGTTTGTTACTCAGCCACCGCAATTGAGGCACGATCTCCCTGATGAAGACGGACCAGTAATCTCTTGGTCACACAGCAGACCCCGCCCGGCCAATGCGCCGGGGTTCGGATCAGCTCAGTTTATCGAGAGGCACCTAATCACAGTTTCCCCAACGGCAAAACCCTGGCCGTTCGAATTTGGGTTGATAGTTGATGAAAGATCACACGTGGCATCAAGGAAAATATACTTCAATAGACTCTGTTTAATCGCTCAATCAAATGCCATTCCGACAGTGTTTTTACCAGCAAGCCAATAACATTCTATCTTGCCGCAAAGCCAATTCGACCGACGATTGCTCGACTTCGATAAATGTGGCGGAAGTGAGGACTAACTGTGACCAGGAGGAGAGCGACGTTCATCTTTGTCGACCACGAGCCCGATTTACCGACAGGAGCCGATGGCCAAGGCTCATTGACCAACCGGTCGGCCCGGTGTAATTTTTTAATTTAGCTATTGGCTTATTCCGAAGTTGCTCCGATGTAGAGCGACCAATATCAAGCCAATGTTGCTTATAATTTTGTTTTGGTTGAGTCCTCTTGTAGAGTTTCCCGACCAAAAACATTGTAATGGCGTACAAGAGTTATTGCCTTCTGCTTCAAATCCGAGGCCTCTAACGGCAAGGATGGTGAGGAATGGCTGTAGCGCTCATATTGGTTCTGGTCGCCGTCGGCTCGGTCGTATTCCACCTCGTGAGCCCTTGGTGGTGGACTCCGATTGCCTCGAACTGGCGCTATATCGACAGCACGATCATCATCACCTTCTGGATCACCGGTGCCGTCTTCGTCGCCATCGTTCTCTTCATGGCCTATTGCGTCTATAGGTTCCGCCATCAGGCCGGCCGACAGGCCCATTACGAGCCTGAGAACAAAAAGCTCGAATGGTGGCTGACCGTCGTCACCGGCATCGGCGTAGCCGCCATGCTGGCGCCCGGGCTGTTCGTCTGGCAGCAGTTCATCACCGTTCCGGAAGATGCGACCGACATCGAGATTTTCGGGCAGCAATGGCAGTGGAGCTTCCGCCTGCCCGGAGCGGATGGTCAATTGGCTACCTCGGGCGCGCATCTGATCAGTCCCGATAATCCCCTCGGGCTGAACAAGGACGATCCGAAATCGCAGGACGATGTCGTCATCGAAGGTGGGGAATTGCATCTGCCGGTCGGCAAGTCGGTCAAGGTGCTCCTGCGCTCGGTCGACGTCCTTCATAATTTCTATGTGCCGGAGTTGCGAGCCAAGATGGACCTGGTCCCGGGTCAGGTTTCCTATATCTGGTTCACGCCGACACGAACGGGGACGTTCGACATCCTCTGCGCGGAACTCTGCGGCGTCGGTCACTCGCAGATGCGCGGGAAGCTCGTAGTTCAAGAGCAGAGCGAATATCAGGCTTGGCTGCAGGATCAGGTCGCGCGCAGCTTCGCGCGCCTTGCACCCGCGGCCAACTGAAGAGGCGGTTGCGCCTCATGAGACGGAGAAGGAACGGAATACACCGAGGAGAGCTTTCTGATGGTCGATGTGCCGCTTGGTCCGGCCGGAGCCGTTGCACCGGCCGATGTTGAAGATGTCGAGCTCTATCATCCTCATAGCTGGGTGACGAAGTACGTCTTCAGCCAGGATGCGAAGTTCATTGCGATCCAGTATTCGTTCGTCGCTCTCTCGGTGGGACTGGTCGCCCTCGTGCTGTCATGGCTGATGCGGTTGCAGCTCGGCTTCCCCGGCGCCTTTTCCTTCATCGATGTCAATGCCTATTACCAGTTCATCACCATGCACGGCATGATGATGGTGGTCTACGTGCTCACCGCCTTGTTCCTGGGAGGTTTCGGCAATTACCTCATTCCCCTGATGGTCGGCGCGCGCGACATGGTCTTTCCCTATGTCAACATGCTGAGTTTCTGGGTCTATCTGCTGGCCGTCCTGGTTCTCATCGCGAGCTTCTTCGCGCCGGGTGGCCCCACGGGAGCCGGTTGGACGCTGTATCCGCCGCAGGCCATTCTCTCAGGCACGCCGGGAGGACAGGAATGGGGCATCATCCTGATGCTCGCTTCCCTGATGATCTTCATCATCGGCTTCACCATGGGCGGCCTGAATTACGTGGTGACGGTTCTGCAGGCGCGCGCGCGCGGCATGACGCTGATGCGCATGCCGCTGACCGTCTGGGGCATCTTCACCGCGAGCTTCATGGCTTTGCTGGCCTTTCCGGCCCTGTTCGTCGGCGCCGTGATGATGCTGTTCGACCGGATTTTCGGAACCAGCTTCTTCATGCCGGCCATCGTCGAGATGGGCCAACCGCTCGATCGCAACGGCGGCAGCCCCCTTCTCTTCCAGCACCTGTTCTGGTTCTTCGGGCATCCGGAGGTCTATATCGTCGCCCTGCCCGCCTTCGGCATCGTCTCGGACCTGATCAGCACCCATGCACGGCGCAACATCTTCGGCTACCGCATGATGGTCTGGGCACTGCTCGCCATCGGGGCCTTAAGCTTCGTCGTCTGGGCGCACCACATGTATGTGAGCGGCATGAATCCCTATTTCGGGTTCTTCTTCGCCACGACCACGCTGATCATCGCCGTGCCGACGGCGATCAAGGTTTACAACTGGATCCTCACGCTGTGGCGCGGCAACATCCACCTCACCGTTCCGATGCTCTTTGCCCTCGCCTTCATCGTCACCTTCGTGAACGGGGGCCTCACGGGCCTGTTCCTCGGCAATGTGGTGGTGGACGTTCCCCTCTCGGATACGATGTTCGTCGTGGCCCATTTCCACATGGTCATGGGCGTGGCTCCGATCCTCGTGATCTTTGGCGCGATCTATCACTGGTATCCGAAGGTGACCGGGCGCATGCTGAACGACACGCTCGGAAAGCTCCATTTCTGGGTCACGTTCCTCGGCGCCTATGCGATCTTCTTCCCCATGCATTATCTGGGGCTGATGGGGATTCCACGGCGGTATTACGACATCGCCGACATGTCCTTCGTTCCGCCATCGGCTCACACGCTCAATGCCTTCATCACCATCGCGGCCCTGATCGTCGGCGCGACCCAGTTGGTCTTCGTCTTCAATCTCTTCTGGAGCCTGCGCTACGGCAGGCCGTCCGGCGGCAATCCCTGGCGGGCGACCACACTGGAATGGCAGACACCCGAGACGCCACCGCCCCATGGCAACTGGGGGAAGGACCTGCCGGTCGTCTATCGCTGGGCTTACGATTACAGCGTGCCCGGAGCCGATCAGGATTTTCTGCCGCAGAACCAGTCCGGAATCGCACGCACAGTGCCGGGATCGTCCCATGGGTAGCATCCTCCTGTTCCTGAGTGTGCTGGCCGTCATCGGCGCCTGGTGGCTCTCACGGCAGGGGCTGGCATCCAAGCCCTGGCTGGAACAGGGAACGGCAAGCGCTCTGCCGGAAGGAAATATCACGCCAACTCCTCCGTCCAAGATCGGATTGAACGTCTTTCTCGCCGTGGTCGGATCGTTGTTTGCGCTCTTCATCAGCGCCTACGCGATGCGGATGCAATTGCCCGACTGGCGCACAGTGCCAGTGCCGACCATCCTGTGGCTCAACACCGTGATGCTTGCCTTGAGCTGCGTTGCCCTGCACGGAGCAAAACGTGCCGCTGCGCGTGGAGAAATGCCTGAACTGAGGCTAGGTCTGCTCGCAGCAGGAATATCCGCGCTGGCGTTTCTCTCAGGTCAACTTCTGGCCTGGCGGCAGCTGAGCAACGAAGGCTATCTTCTGGCGACCAATCCGGCGAATGCCTTCTTCTATGTCCTGACCGGCATGCACGGCCTTCATCTGCTCGGCGGATTGGTGGCGCTGGGCAGGACTGCCGAAAAGGCATGGCGCGAAACGGTCGCGGAGCGTTTGCGACTGTCCGTGGACCTCTGCGCCACATACTGGCACTTCCTGCTCCTGGTCTGGCTTGTCTTCCTCAGCGTGCTGACGGGTTGGGCTGGTGAATTCGTGGATATCTGTCGGCAGTTGCTGACATAGGAGGAGTTCTGCGCATGGCGGAACAAATTCTGACGGATTTACGAACGGCTCATACCGAGCCCTCGGGCCTGCGCAGCGTCGCGGCCGACTTCTCCTCGGACCGGCAGGCCTTCAGGAGCGTGTCCTGGGGCAAGGCCATGATGTGGATCTTCCTGCTGAGCGACACCTTCGTCTTCAGCTGCTTTCTGATCTCCTACATGACCGCGCGCATGTCCACGACCGTGCCGTGGCCCAATCCGAGCGAAGTCTTCGCGCTCACCATCGGCGGCACGTCTCTTCCCCTGATCCTGATCGCGATCATGACCTTCGTGCTGATCAGCAGCAGTGGTACGATGGCAATGGCGGTGAATTTCGGCTACCGCCGGGACCGTAAGAAAACCGCCATCCTGATGCTGGTGACGGCGCTGCTCGGCGCCACCTTCGTCGGCATGCAGGCCTTCGAGTGGACCAAGCTGATCCATGAGGGCGTCCGCCCCTGGGCCAATCCCTGGGGCGCGGCCCAGTTTGGCTCGTCCTTCTTCATGATCACGGGCTTTCACGGCACCCATGTGAGCTTCGGCGTGCTGTTCCTTCTCATCATCGCCCGGAAGGTCTGGCGCGGCGATTACGATCACGCGCGAAAAGGCTTCTTCACGAGCCGCAAGGGCAATTACGAATCCGTCGAGATCATGGGACTCTACTGGCACTTCGTCGATCTGGTCTGGGTCTTCATCTTCGCCTTCTTCTACCTTTGGTGAGAGACACGTCATGGCACAGGCAACGGCACATGCGCAGGGGCAGCAGCATCCGATCAAGCTTTATCTGGTCGTCTGGGCCTGGCTGTTCATCCTGAGCGCCTGCTCGTATTTCGTCGATTACTTCCAGCTCCAGGGCCTGCTCAGATACTCCCTCATTCTTCTCTTCATGATGCTGAAGGCAGGGCTCATCGTCGCCGTCTTCATGCATATGGCCTGGGAGCGTCTGTCGCTGGTCTATGCCATCCTGGTGCCGATCAGCGCCGTTCTAGTGTTCGTCGCGATCATGGTTCTCGAGGCGGACTACACGCTCCTGTCTAGGGTCATGTTCTTCAATTCCGGTTCCTGAACAGCATGAAGGCGGCCCGATCACCGGGCCGCCTCCAGATTTCTTCGCCTGAACGTCGTTTACCGCACGGGATGCGCCTCGTCAGGATGAGGAGGTTCCACGACCCGGCGATAGAGATGCCAGGTTGCGTGTCCAAGCACCGGCATCACGATGGCAAGGCCGACGAAGAGCGGGATCGATCCGATGAGGAGCGACACCGCGACGATGAGGCCCCACAAAGCCATGGTGAGCGGGTTCATCGCCACTGCCTTGATTGAGGTATAAACCGCAACGGCCGCGCCGACATCGCGGTCGAGAAGAAGCGGGAACGAGATCACGCTGATGCTCAGCACCGCCACGGCGAAGACGAAGCCGATGATGTTGCCAAGCACGATCAATCGCATGCCTTCGGACGTCGTAAGGACCTGATTGGTGAGTTGCGCAAAGGATGTCGGCACCTCGTAGCCGAAGATTGACTGATACAGAAGGCGGGCCGTCGTCAGCCACACCAGGAAGATGGCCAGCAGCAGGACGCCGAGCGCGATGATCGACGGGATCGACGGGGACTTCAGGACGTTGAACGCGTCCTGCCAGGTGGTCGACAGGCCGAGTTCCCGCCGCCGGCTGATCTCGTAAAGACCGATGCCCGCGAACGGGCCGATCAGCGCAAAGCCAGAGGCCAGCGGATAGAGAAGCGGCAGCGCATTGTTGCTGAAGGTGAGCGCGGCAAGGCAAACGCCGACGATAGGATAGATCAGCCCGAGGAAAACCAAGTGGGACGGCATGGCCCAAAAATCATCAAACCCCTTCGTCAGGGCTTCTTTCAAATCGGCAGGTGTAATCTTTCGGACGACAGGATGTGCCGGAGCCTCGCTTGCGCCGGCAACAATATGAAAATTGGCCATAATCGCTCCTCCAGGGCTTTACCTTGGCAGTTGAGATCACGGCCATGCGTGCGTGTCATCCAGCGGGTCACGCGTAACCGTAACCTATGCCTTGAGTATAGGATGAAACGATCAGGCTGTCGCCATGGATCCGCGTAACGTGAATCCATGGCGTTGATTTCGACATACGAAATTCAAGCCACATTTCTTATTTCGCAAGCGCGGCCAATATTCGGGCCCATGAGCGGATGCCGTGATGGAAGCTTGACAGGTCGTATTTCTCGTTCGGCGAATGGACCCGGTTATCGAAGCGGGCGAAGCCGACCATGAGCGCATCCATGTTGAGCATGCGCTTGAAATCGCCGACGATCGGGATGGAACCGCCCGTTCCCGCCAGCGCCGCCTCGCGGCCCCACTCCTCCGTGAGAGCATCCAGAGTCGGCTTGAGCCAAGGTCCGTCCAGCGGCAGGCTGAGCGCCGGGCTGCCGCCATGCTCCTTGAACGTCACGGTGCAATCCGCCGGAATGCGGGCCCGCACATGGGCGCGGAAGGCCTCCCGGACCTTGGCCGGGTCCTGTCCCGTCACGAGGCGGAACGAAACCTTGGCGGAAGCCTTTGAGGGGATAACCGTCTTGAAACCCTCGCCCGTATAGCCCCCGACGATCCCGTTGATTTCGCAGGTCGGACGCGCCCAGACCTGCTCCAGCACGCTGCGCCCTTTCTCGCCGGCCGGAATGCTCAAGCCCACCTGTCCGAGGAAACCTGCCTCGTCGAACGGCAGGCGGTTCCATTGATCCTTCACTTCAGCGGGAAGCTCCTGCACGCCGTCATAGAAGACCGGCAGGGTGATGCGTCCATCGGCATCGCGCAACGTCGCGAGGATCTCGGTCAGGAGATGGATCGGGTTGCGTGCGGCGGAGCCGAACATACCGGAGTGGAGATCCTTGTCGGCACAGGTGATTTCCACCTCCTCCCCGACCAAACCGCGCAGCATGGTGGTGATCGCCGGCGTATCGTGGTCCCACATGTCGGTGTCGCAGACGAGAGCGACATCCGCCGCCAGTTCGTCTTTGTGAGCCTCCAGGAACGGCTTGAGGCTCGGGCTGCCGGATTCCTCCTCGCCTTCGAGAAGGACCGACACACGGACCGGCAACTCGCCCGATACCGCTTTCCAGGCCCGACAGGCTTCGATGAAGGTCATCAGGGCGCCCTTGTCATCCGACGCGCCCCGCGCGACGATCCAGGTATCGCCGTTGGGGGCTGCCACGAGAGTCGGCTCGAAGGGCGGCGTGTTCCACAACTCGATGGGATCGACAGGCTGCACGTCATAGTGGCCGTAGAACAGTACATGCGGCCCCTTGGCTCCTTGGGCCTGATGACCCACGACCATGGGATGGCCTTGTGTCGTGCGAGCCGAGGCCTCGAAACCCAGTTGCCGCAGTTCCGCCGCCAGCCATTCCGCCGCCCGACGGCAATCGTCCTTGTAAGCCGGATCCGTCGAGATGCTGGGGATGCGGATGAGTTCGAAGAGACGCTCGAGACTCTTGTCCAGATCGGCATCGATACGGTCGAGAACGGCAGGAAGCTGGTCGGTCACGGAAGGTTCCTCATGATACGCCGCGAAGAATTGGCAACAGCACCCGCGCTCAAGGCGGGACGCGCCGTTTTACCGCCTCCCCGTCGCAGGCAAAAGGGGAATCCTCGCGTCCACGTGAAGACATCCATCCGCCCGAATGTTTGCCAGAACTCCGTCGGGATGGTCAGATGGGTCATCATGGCGGGACAGGTACGAGCGCTATGGATCGAATTGATGGGATCGGGCGCTGGCTGGTCGATCAGGCGCCGCGCGAGAATGTGAAGGGTCTGTTTGCGGGCTTCTGCCGCGAGATCGTCCGGGCCGGATGGCCCGTCTGGCGCGCGTCCCTTGGTCTGGAGGTGCTGCATCCGGAAGTCAGCGGCTGGCAGCATGTCTGGATAGACGAGAGCCTTTCCGTGCGGGAATCCGACCGGGCCACGGCGGCAACATCACCGTCGTATCTGAACAGCCCGACCCGCATCGTGGACGAAACGAGCAGGCTCTTCCGTCGCAGGCTTGATGAGCCCTGTCCCGACATGCCACTGCTCGAAGAGCTGAGGCTATCCGGCGCGACGGATTACATCATGTATCCGTTGCCATTCCTCGATCAGACCCGCACGGCCGCCATCTCGTTTGCCACACAGGATCTGCAAGGATTCGATGAGGCAACCATCGACAACCTCGAACGCGCGGCGATGATGCTGAGCCCCTATCTGGAGCGCCATGTGCTGCGCCGCATCGCCATCGATCTGCTCGACACCTATGTCGGGCCTCGAACAGGTCAACGCATCATCGAGGGTCGGGTGGATCGCGGCGCGGTGGAGTTGATCGAGTCTGCGATCTGGTTCACCGATCTTCGCGGCTTCACCCGTTTGTCGGAGCAGGCACCGATTCCGGATGTGCTGGCCGATCTGAATGCCTGGTTCGGCATCATTGGGGAAGTCGTCGAAGCCCATGGCGGCGAGGTGCTCAAGTTCATCGGCGACGCCGTACTGGCAATCTTCCCGACGTCACCCGAGCAGGACAGCACGGCTGTGTGCCGGAACGCCCTTGCCGCTGCACGGGAATTCTGCCTGAGAACGGATGCCGAAAACCAAACCCGCGGATCGGCAGGCAGCGCTCCTCTGAGACATTCTCTCTCCCTGCATTTCGGAGAGGTCGCCTACGGCAATGTGGGCGCATCTCATCGACTGGATTTCACGGTCATCGGCCCCGCCGTGAACCGAGCAAGCCGGCTTTTGGATCTGGCGAAAGAACTTGATCGAAAGGTGATTGTCTCAAGGGCCTTTGCACGGGAGGTCGATCTGCCCCTCGCCGATCTCGGTCGCCATCGGCTGCGAGGCATTGATCGCCCTCAGCAGGTTTTCGCTCTCCTTGAATAGAGTTTTGCTGTAGGTGTCACATCCATGCTTTGCAGACTGGAATGAGGAGGGCTTTCCGTTGGCGGACTGGAATGCGGGACTATACCTGAAATTCGAGGACGAGCGCACAAGGCCATCCATCGATCTGCTCGGGCGCGTGCCCTTGGAAGAGGCCACGAGTTGCGTCGACATCGGATGCGGCCCCGGGAACAGCACGGAGTTGATCGCCAAGCGCTATCCGGCAGCACGCGTCCTTGGAATCGACAATTCGCCGGACATGTTCGCCAAGGCACGAGCACGGTTGCCGGATCTGCGCTTTGAGGAAGCAGACATCGCGAATTGGCAGACCGATGAACGTTTCGATCTGATCTTCGCCAATGCCGTCCTGCAATGGCTACCGGGACATCCCGGTCTTCTCAAACGCCTCGTCTCCTTCTTGAAAGACGGAGGATGTCTTGCCGTTCAAATGCCGAACAATCTGAACGAGCCCTCCCACCGGCTTATGGCGCAGGTTGCGCAAGAAACACCATGGGCAGAGAAACTGTCCTCCGCGATTAAGGCAAAAGAGACGATCGGATCGTTCGAGGATTATTATGGCTGGCTGCGGCAGGCCGGGTGCGCTGTCGATATTTGGCAAACGACCTATGTTCATCCCCTCGATGGCACCGAAGCGATCGTCGAGTGGTTCAAGAGCACCGGGCTGAAGCCTTATATCGACCCGCTATCGCCAGAGGAGCGCTCCGAGTATCTGCACCGATACCATGCTGCGATCGCGCAAGCCTATCCCACTCAGCAGGACGGGAAGGTCTTGCTGCGCTTTCCACGCCTCTTCTTTGTCGCACGGCGTCAATAGATAGAGGATCGGTGGACAAGAGAGGCGCCCTGCAGCATCCGTGGCTGGTCCAAGGCATGCTCAGGGCCTGTCCTTCCCTAGCCCTTCGCAAGCCTTCATAGTATTATAACCCATCAAAATCTGTATGCCTTTCACGATGACGGCCGGTCCTTTGGCGACGGAGTTACATCATGGCATGGGATCGGACAGGTCGTCGGGTGAGCGGCCTTGCAGTTATCGAGTACATCCTGCCTGTTCTTCTTGCTCTCTTTCTGTTTCCCGAGAAAGCACAGGCGCAGAATGCCGGGTGCGCGCTGCAGGCTGCAGCGGCGCCACAGAGGCAGATTCTTCGCTGTCGTGACGGGCTGACCATCGAGGCCGAGGCAGGAGCCGAATACAGTCTCGTCGATCGGAACAGGGATAACCAGCCCGATGCGATCAGCCTGCGGAGCCGCGCCATTTTCATCGACGCACCGGCACGAACCAGCAGGCAAGGATTCGAGACCCTGACCCCTCAGGCCATCGCAGCCGTGCGCGGCACGCAGTGGGCCGTCGATGTGGCTGGGGGCAAGACAGCCGTTTTCGTCGTGACCGGGCGCGTATCCGTCAGGCGGCCGAGCGGCAGAACGGCCAGCGTCAATCTCGGTCCGGGGGAAGGCGTGGATGTGGAACCGGGGACGGCACCTCTGGTCGTCAGACGATGGCCCGCCGCCCGCGCGTCCGCTCTCTTGGCACGCTTTGGGCGATAGAATCCGAAAATGGGTCGGCACCATGTCTTCACCCTGATCGCGGCGGTTTTGGCCGGTCTCTGGGGTGCAGGGCTTGCGCTGTCGCATTGGCAGGGCCACGCGTCCTTCCTCGACCGCGTGGAAGCGCCCCTCACAGATTTGCGCTTTCTGATCCAGGGCCCTCGCCCGGCTCCGGACGCGGTCACCATCATCGCCATCGATGACCAGACGGTTCACGATGCAGGGTCCTATCCCCTCTCCAGATCCACCATGGCCCGTCTTGTTTCAGCGCTCGGGCGCATGAAGCCGAAGGCGATCGCTCTCGACATCCTGTTCATCGATCAAGGTCCGGCAGAAGGCGACCTTGCACTCACCGGTGCCCTTCGCGAAACGCCGAGCGTTCTCGCCGCTGCCGGCCTGTTCAGGCGCGGCGCGCAGGATTCACCCAATTCCACCGGTGATAACCTTGAGGGGCTTCCTGCCGCGCAAAGTCTGCTTCTGCCGCTTGAAACACTGGCGAGTGTCGCGGCTCTCGGGTTTGTCAACATTGCGACGGATGCATCGGGCGTTCCGCGCCATATCCCTCTCCTGCTGCGGTCGGCCGGTCAGATCCTGCCATCCTTTCCTTTGCGGACCGTTTCCGTTGCCGTGAAGCAGGATCCTGTTCTTCACCAGGACGGTATTGACATCGGCGGTATACCGACGAGCACCGAGAGAGGGTACGCCCTGCCCCTGCGCTTCTACGGCCCTGGCGGCACTATTCGCACGATCAGCGCGGGTCATATCCTGAACGGCAATGTTCCGGACGATGCGGTTCGCGACAAGATCGTCGTGATCGGCGCGACGGTCACGGGCGGTGGCGACACTTTTCCGACCCCCTTCGATCCAGTCATGCCGGGTGTCGAGGTTTTGGCAACAGCCATCACGCATCTGATGGAAAGCGACGGGCTCGTGCGTGACCGTCACGTTCGCTTCGTCGATGCCATCATGGCGGTCATTCTGCCGGTTCTGTTCGTTGTCCTTCTCTCCTGGCATCGCAGCATCTGGGGATTTGCTCTCATCGCCGGCGTCGTCACTCTATGGATCGGAGTGACCGTCGTGGCATTCACACGCGGCATCTGGCTCAGTGCGACTCTGCCTCTTGCAGCAGCTCTGCCTCCTGCCATTCTGTTTGGAGCAGCGTGGCTCTGGCTTGATCGCAACCGGGCGGAGTTCTTGAGCGTACAAAGCAGGACCCTGCAGAGCTTCCAGCCGCCGAGTCTGACCGAGAGGCTGACAAAGGATCCGACCTTTCTCGTAAAACCAGTCCGTCAACAGGCCGCGTTGATCTTCATCGATCTGTCGGGATTCACAGGTCTGACCGAAATCCTTCCTCTCGACCAGACACGCGAGGTTCTTCGAAGCTTCCACACCCTTGTCGACCAGGAAACCGTGCGCAATCACGGCATCGTCGCCAGCTTCATGGGCGATGGCGCCATGATCGTGTTCGGGCTTCCGGACCCTTCTCCTCAGGATGCCGGCCATGCTCTGGCAGCCTGCGTTGCCCTTTGCATGCACATGGAGAGTTGGCTTGCGGCGCTGCCACAGCCGATCGCATCGCGGATCGGCTTCAAGATCGGCGCCCACTACGGACGGATCATCGCATCGCGGCTCGGAGGCGACAGCCACCAGCACATCACGACGACCGGCGATACGGTCAATGTGGCAAGCCGGTTGATGGAAGTGGCAGCCTCTCATCACGCCGATCTTGCTTTGAGCGATGCCCTCTACCAAGCCGCGGGGCCGGCGCGCTCGGTTCTTGCATCCGGGGTCCTCGATGGGCCATTTCCCACGACGATCCGCGGCCGGGCGGGCTTGCTTCCCGTCTGGTTCTGGCGGAGAGACACATTACGGATGACCTGATGGAGAAAGGCTCCGATGACATCCACCGGAGCCTTTCTCCATGATCGGAATCCGATGACGCTGGTTCAGAGTTGATCGGGTACCGGCATATCCGTGCCGAACCAGTTCTTCTGCATCAGCGTCTGTGCTTCCTCGACCGTTTTCTGATCACCGCGCGCCTTTGCAGCGAGAAGCAATCCGGCGGCTGCCCAGCCGTTGTTCGGTGAGCGCTGGAGCGCTGCACGGAAAGCGTCCTCGGCCTCCGCGGGCTTTCCCTGGGCCATCAGCGCCGCCCCGAGGGACTGATGCACCGGATAGTACCAGTATGGCGGCTCCATATAGGGCAGCCGATCCTGGATGGTGGCGGCCTCCGCGAACAACGTGGCGGCCTTGGCCTGATCGCCCGCCGCCTGTGCGATCCGCGCCTCGACCTCGCGGGCTGCAATGGTCAACACGTCAGGTCCGGGCACGCCGGCATCGGGCAGAGCCGTGACCTCCGGTCTCTTCGCCAAGGCGTCAATTGCAGCAGCTTCCGCACGCGCTTCATCCGCACGCCCGAGACGGGCCAGAGCAATCCCGCGCGCATAATGCCAAGCGGCCTCGACTAGGGGAAAGTCACCCTGCGGCCTAGGAAGTGCCAGCACATCCTCGGGCTTCGAGAACAGAGCATGGGCGTTATATGGCGCAGCAGCGATCGGCTGCGTCCACGGAACTTCCCGCTTGGCGCGATCCGAAACGATGCCGGACAGTTTTTGCGCTGCCTCGATAGCTGTCTTTCCATCGCCTCCCGTCAGGGCTGAGACCATGACGAAATGAACATTGTGAGCGTAATAGGCCTCGGAATAGAGGAGGCTCGCACTGTCCTGCTTCAGGAAAGCTTCATCGGCCGCCGCCGCACGCACATTCGCGTCGAGACTCTCGCGCCAGCGTCCGAGGCGATACCAGATATGGCTCGGCATATGCACCAGATGCCCGGCGCCCGGAATCAACTTCTCCAGCCGTTCCGCATGAGGCGCCGCCTGCTCCGGATGGTCCGAGGACTCGATGGCATGGATGTAGAGATGGATGGCGCCCGGATGATCGGGATCTGGCTCCAAAGGTCCGAGTTGCTTCGTCCCGAGAACGCCCTCGATCAGGGCAACCATCCGCTCCGTCTTTCCTTTCGGCGTCTTGCCGCCATCCGCCCAGTAATCCCATGGCGTGAGATTCATGATCGCATCGGCCGTGAGTAGTGCCACATGCGCATTCTGCGGAAAGCGGGCCTGCACGGCTTCCATGGCATCCGCATAAGCCTGGTCCAGCGCCTTGCGATCGGCCTTGGGATCGGGCGAGTGCCGCTTTGAAAGCGCTTCGATTAACGCAACCTGCAAATCGCCGCCGTTCGGTGCGAGGCTCCGCGCTTTCTCGAGCACGACGACCGCGCGCGCATTCGCATCGGCATCCATCGGATAGTTGATATGCGGACCGAGCACCCAGGCCTCACCCCAGAGACACATGGCGCAATTCGGATCGAGGTCCTGCGCGGCCCGGAAGGCGCGCGCCGCTTCCGCATGATTGAAGCCCCAGCCCAGCCGATAGCCCTGATCGAAATAAGCCTGAGCCTGCCCGTTATTGTCCTTGGTCACGGCCCAGGAGAACTGGCCGAGATTATCGTAAAGAGGCGGCTTCCCATCCGAGCGCGGGGCGGCAGCTCCCTTTGGCAAGTCACGGCTGTAAGTGCCGAGCTCTGTGCGCTTTGGCTGAGCCGCCTGCGGCTGCGATTGCAGTTGCGCGACATTCATATGATGTCCGGCGCCATGCTGGCCCGGCTTCTGCAGGGCATGCAGCATCCGCACGCGCGGGCTGTCGTGACTTCCGAGCGGACAGGCCGCGGCCGGCCCTGCCGCGAGAATGGCCAAGATGGCAGTTGCGGAGAGAAGGACGGATCTTGCTGAGAGACGGCAGCGCTGAGCGATGAAGGTCGTCATGAGCACAGATTCCCAGGTTGATGGAAAGGCGGAGCGCCCGCAGGCGAGATCGTCCGACGCCGGGCGACGAACGCGACCAACTCAGCCCGATTGTGCCTTGAAGTTCACTTGCTCAGGAGAGGCGATCATGACAACGTGAGAGGGCAAAACTGCCAAGGAGACACGCCGATGCTCCACGTGGTCGTTCTGTTCCTGAATGGCGGATGCGCCTCGACGGCCCTTCTCCCGATGGAGATCTTCCGCAATGCTGGCGTCCTTTGGAATCTTCTGAGCGGCAGAACCCCGGAACCCCGTTTCCGTGTCACAACGGCATCGCTCGGTGGCGGCCCTGCCGTCACCGATCAGCTGGTCTCACTTCTCCCGTCCTGTGCAATCGAGCGCGTCGAGCAACCCGATATCGTGTTTGTTCCCGCAGGCGGATTGCCGCTCGATACAATGATGCAGAAAGGTTATTCCATCGATGCCGTCATCGAGCGTAATGCCGGCATCATTCCGTGGCTGAAGACATGGGCCGATGCGGGAACAAAGGTTGCGGGCGTCTGTTCGGGAGTAGCCCTTCTCGCCGAGGCGGGATTGCTCGATGGAAAGCGCGCAACGACGCATTGGGGCTTGGCGGAAATCTACCGCAGGCGCTTTCCCGATGTGGATTGGCAGCCGGATTACCTTATCACCGATGAGGGCGACATCGCCTGCAGCGGCGGCATCAATTCGGCCGCCGATCTGAGCCTCTACCTGGTGGAGAGGTTTGCAGGCCGCGACGTGGCGCTGGAATGTGCCAAGGCCCTGCTAATCGAGATGCCGCGAA
Source organism: Microvirga sp. GN3 (assembly GCF_055792825.1). Classification (NCBI taxonomy): domain Bacteria; kingdom Pseudomonadati; phylum Pseudomonadota; class Alphaproteobacteria; order Hyphomicrobiales; family Methylobacteriaceae; genus Microvirga; species Microvirga sp. GN3. Next base: position 47,494 of record NZ_JBVVAK010000001.1, on the reverse strand, counting down.
CATGGCAGGTCGCATTCGCCGATGTCATGCTGCGCAGGGATCACAATGATGAATGCATCCAGCGCGCACAGGACTGGGTGCATAGGCATTTTCAACGACCCATCGGCGTGGACGCCATCGCGGCCAGGGTCGGAATGAGTCCTCGCAACTTTGTCCGCCGCTTCAAGGACGCGACGGGACATACCCCCTTGAGCTACATCCACACCATTCGCGTGACCATGGCGAAGAGATTGTTGGAAGGCGGACAGCAGACCATTCAGGAAGTCAGTCAGGCCGTGGGCTATGAAGATGTGATTTTCTTCCGGGACCTGTTCAAGCGTCACACGGGGGTGTGTCCCACGGAATACAGAACCCGCTTCGGAACGTCACCCATCACAAACGCTGTCAACCGGCGCGGCTCTCGCATCGAGGTTCCGGCAAGGCCCTCGTGGTGAGTGGCGACAAGCCGCGCCTTGGTTTCACGGCAGGATCGAATGCGTTGCGATCAAGCGCTCTGCTCTTCGGTCGAACGCTCGATCCGGATCGAACGCCTTCTCTCACGCCGCAGACGCTTCATCAAAGCAATCGATGCAACCATCGTGCGTTCAAGTTCGGACAGGATGGCATTCGTATCCACAGCGGGCGTTAGGTTCTTTCGTTCCAATTTCATCAGCAGCCTGTTTCGCTTTTCCAATGTTCCAACTGGATTGTTCTTCAAGCTAAGCGTTGCAGTGCGGCTGGAATATGGCAGGCCAAGAATGAGTTTAGTCGCTGATCTTGCGATAACGAGTTAATACTTTTTGAACGATTTAACGATGCATCGATATCGCCATTCGGATCTTGGATTTCTCCGATCAGCTCGTCTCCGGCAGAGCGTTCCACTCTGCACAATAGCGCGGAAAGCTTTCGGGGAGTTGATGGGAGGACGGCTCCCTGCCTTCCTGAGGTGAGCTTTGGGCTGAGGATTCAAGCGCGAGGAGAGCAGCACCAACGCTCGTTCCGGTCGAACTGGAAACGGCGATGACCGGGCGCCCGGTCGCCTTCGACAAGGCCTCTGTGTAAAGCGCATTCCGTGCAAAGGGTCCTTCCACGATAACAGGACCTGCCGCGCGCGTCAGGTCGAGGCAAGCCTTCGTCATGAGCGCCGCGTAGAGCGAGGCTGCGACATCGGTCTCGTCCGGGTTCAGGCTCGTCGAGGCATTGACGACGCGATGCACAGCATCGGGAAACGGTCCGCATCCAGACACGACGCTCGGGGTCAGGACAATGCGTTCCTCCACGACGCGACGAATTGCATCCGGCGTTGCCGTCCCCTGTCCTTTTGTTAGTAGCTCGAACTCACGCCCTCCCATGAAACGTGCGGATGGTACCACACGGCCCAGAGCGTCCACGTTGGCGAGCGTATCACGCTTCGGGTCGAGATGGTCGAGATCGCCGCCGACTGCGAAGATCACGACCCATGTGCCTGTCGAGATCACGGAGAATGGGGCTTCGTGCTGACCGAGATGGGGCAGGAGCGAGGCATTCGAGTCGTGAATGCCGCAATAGACGGGCACGGGTAGAGCAAGTCCGATCTTTGCGGAGATTTCCTCCGTCACAGACCCCAGAAGATCGGACGGCTTTCTGACAGGAGCCAGATTGTCGGCGATCCCGAGTGTCTCGACGAGCGAGGAGAAGCGCCCCTGCCTTGGCCTCCAGAGATCCGTGTGGCATCCGAGAGATGTCACCTCGGTGGCAGCAATTCCTGTCAGCCGCCAGCCCCAATATTGCGGGTAGGTGACGATGGTCTGCACTTTCTTGAAGGCGCCCGGAAAGGCGGTTTTCTGATAGTGCAGCTGCGCCCCGAGATTGAGGCCGCCGGGAAGGCGTGGCGAGAGCGTCTCTGAAAAATCCGGCCTGATCGCGTCATAGGCAGCTTCGATTTCTGCCGGGTAGCGGAATTCATAGTCGAGGACGGGAAGCGCCAGTCCTTCCGCACCCAAAAGCACGCCGCTCGCGCCATGGGCGGTGATCGAAATGGCATCGAACCCGAATTCCGCGTTGAGTTCCTTCAAGGACTGCAGGAGGAACGCGAAAATCCCATCCACGTCGAAATGCGGATAGAGTCCGTCGGGCAGAACTTTGTTGGGACGTGTCCGGGCAGCGATCTCGCGCCTTTCCCCGGCATCGACGATGACGGCCTTGACATTGGTCTTGCCGACATCGAGCACAGCGACTTTCATGAAATCATTCCATATGAAAGACGGTGATGAGCGGCTTATCGACCGGCGAGTTGTCGGGATTTGTCGCCATGATGTCGCCCATATGGGCCCACCAGCGTTTCATCACCGGATGGCTCGGCAGATCCGCCATGCGGTGATCCGCCCGCCGCCATAAAACCCCGAACAGAATGCCTGTCTCCCGGTCGAGATGGATCGAGTAATCCTCGACACCCGCCTCCTTCAGAAGCACGACCAGTTCCGGCCAGATCTCGTCATGCCGGCGGCGATACTCATCCTCCATGCCCGGATTGAGTTGCATCTTGAAGGCGTATTTCTCTTTCGTGCTCATGCGGCAGCCTTTGAACGGATGCGACGGATGACGATCGGCAGCGCAATCACGAGGATCAGCAGCAGGCCGATGAAAATCGACATGACGATGCCGGGGACGTTGAGAAGTCCAAGACCGAAGGTCACGAGGCCCATCACGATGGCGGCAAGCACCACCCCTGGAATGGTGCCCGAGCCACCGAGGATGCTCACGCCGCCGAGCACCGCCATGGTGACCACCTCGAGCTCCCAGCCTGCTGCGATGGTGTGACGGGTCGAGCCCAATCGCGATGTCAGGCAGACAGCCGCGAATCCGCTCATGAAGCCGGTCATCAGGAAGAGCATGAACTTGGTGCGCTGAACCGGGATACCGGAGAACTGCGCCGCAAAAGCGTTGTTGCCGATGGCGTAAATCCGCCGCCCGAAAGCGGTCCAATGCAGCAGGATGCCGAAGGCGAGAGCGACAATGACGAAGGCCACCATCTCGAAAGTGACGACTTCAAAGCCGGGAAGCGTCGGCCACCAGGAAAAATCCGACATATAACCCTGCCCGAACCACGCGAAGCTCGCAGGATAGCCGCCATAGGCCCGATCGCCGAGGACGATCTGGGCGATGCCCCGAAACAGGCTCATGGTCCCGATGGTGACGACGATGGATGGAAGTCCGACGCGGGCCACCAGAAAGCCGTTGAAGGATCCGCAGAGCAATCCGACACCAAGCCCGATCCCAACGAGAGACGGAGTCTGGAAACCGGCTTGCGCAGCGGCTCCCATGGCCGTTGAAGCCAGCGCAATGATGGCAGCCACCGAGAGATCGATCTCGCCCGAGACAATCAGCAATGTCATGGCGAAGGCGATCATCGCCTTTTCGGTGAAGTTGTAGGTCGCGTCCGACAGGTTCCACGGATCGAGGAAGTGAGGAGACGCCAGCGAGTTTGCGATGAAGATCGCAATGGCGACGGCGGCAAGCAGGGCCTCCCAGCTGCCGAGAATTCGTCCGGCCGGAGTCGAGAGCTTGTCGGGGATATGCCGTGTCGGCTGCTTCTCCAGAGTGAGTGTGCTCATGCGGCTGCTCCTTCGGCCTGCGCTTCCGTCAGCGTCGGACTGCGTTTCACGGCATCGCGAAGAATGAGCCGTCCTTTCCGTTTTTCCTGCCGCGCATTGAAGAGAACGGCGACGATGATCACGAAGCCAGAAATGGCCATCTGCCAGAACGGAGAGATATTGATCACCGGCAAAGCATTCTTGATCGTGCCGAGGAACAGGGCACCAAGGATTGTGCCACCGACGGACCCGATGCCTCCGAGCGTCGAAATTCCACCGATCACGCAGGCCGCGACCGTATCGAGTTCGAACCCGGCGGCGATATCGACATAGGCGACCGCATAGCGCGAGACCCAGAGATAGCCACAGAGGCCCGCCAGAGCGCCCGACAGAACGAAGGCGAAGAAGCGTGTGCGCCCGACATCGATCCCCGCATAGAGAGCAGCCGTCGGGTTGCCGCCCGCCGCGTAGAGGGCGCGTCCGAAAACCGTGCGTGTAAAGGCGAGACTGATAATCGCGATCACCAGGATCGCAGTCCAGCCGAGCAAGGGAAGTCCGAACACGTTGAGACGGGGCGTGTTGAGGAAGGCTGGCGTCATCTGGGTCTGATTGACCCAGGCTCCGCCTGAGAGCACGAAGGCCATGCCGCGATAGATCGTCAGCGTGCCGAGCGTCGCCACGATGGAGGGAATACCGATCTTCCACACCATGAGGCCGTTGATCGCGCCGAGAAACGCCCCGATTCCCATGGCCATCACGATGAGAACGGGCAGCGGGATCTGCGGATAAGCGGCGTTCATCATGGCGATGGCCATGCCGGTAAAGGACAGATTCGCAGCCACCGACAGATCGATGGACTTGGTAAGGATCACCGCCATCTGGCCGAGCGCCAGGATCATCAGAATGGAGGTGTCGTTGAAGATGTTGGCAAGGCTCTCCGGCGAGGCAAAGCCCGGCGCGCGATAGGAGAAGACCGCGATCAGGACGATGATGATCGCTGCCAGCAGGAGTTCACGATACTTCAGGATTCGGCTCATCGTCGGTTCCAGATTCCTTATCCCGCGAGGTCACATGTTACCCGTGGCGGCGCGCACCAGCGTCTCGGCATCGAAGCTGCCGCGCTCCCACAGGCCGGCCATTCGTCCCTCGCGCATTACCAATACGCGGTCGGACATTCCTAAGACTTCAGGCAGTTCGGACGAGACCATGATGACGCTCAGCCCCTCGCCTGCGAGCTCGCTCATGAAGGCATGCACCGCGGCCTTTGAGCCGATGTCGATTCCTTTCGTGGGCTCATCCAGGATGATGACCTTCGGCTTGGTGGCGAGCCACTTTCCGATCACCACCTTCTGCTGATTGCCGCCGGACAGGGTGCCGACAGGAACGGAGAGCGCTGCGGCGCGAAGGTCCAGCCGCTCGGCATAGCGCCGGGCCAAGGCGAATTCTTCTGCCTGACGCAGGAAGCCAGCCCTGGTCGTGCGATCGAGCGTCGCCATGGAGATGTTCTGGAAGATCGGCATCTGCAGAACGACACCATGACGGCCACGCTCTTCGGGCACATATACGATGCCAGCGGTCGTGGCATCCGCCGGAGAGCGGATGTCGATCCTGTGTCCTTCCAGTTCGATTACTCCGGCGCTGGGACGGGTGATGCCGAACAGTGCCTGGCAGAATTCCGAGCGCCCTGCTCCGACCAACCCATAGAGGCCTAGGATTTCTCCGCGCCGCAGGTCGAAGGAGATGTTGTCGAATTCCGTCGGATGCGAGTAGCCGGAAACCTTCAGAACGGTATTCCCGATCGCAACATCTACCTTTGGAAACACATGCTCGACGGAACGGCCGACCATCATGCGGACGATCTCGTCCTGCCCGGTCTGTGCCAGCAGACCGGAACCGATGGAGCGCCCGTCGCGGAACACCACGAATCGTTCGGCAATCTGATAGACCTCTTCGAACTTGTGGCTGATGAAGAGGATTGCCTTGCCCTGCTTCTTCAGCCGTTCGATGATCTGGAAGAGATCCTCCACCTCCTTGTAAGAGAGCGCAGCCGTCGGCTCGTCCATGATGACGACGCGGGCCTCGACGGACAGCGCCCGCGCGATGGCGACCAGATGCCGATGCGCGATCGAGAGGTCCTTCAGGCGCGTATAGGGGCTGATCGGTGCATCGATGGAGGTGAGCAGGGCCGCGGCGCGCGCGTTCATGGCTCCCCAATTGACGAGACCCAGCCGGTTTCTCGGCGCATGACCGAGAAAGATGTTCTCGGCGACCGAGAGCTCGTCGAAGAGCACGGTTTCCTGATGGATTGCCGTAATGCCGCTCCGGATCGCCGCCTCGGCATTGGCGAAATGCACGGAAACGCCATCGACGACAATCTCACCGCCATCCGGCTGATAGATACCGGTCAGGATCTTGACGAGCGTCGATTTGCCCGCGCCATTCTCGCCGATCAACGCCGTCACCGTTCCGGGATAGAGCGCGACGTCCACATGATCGAGCGCCTTCACTCCGGGAAACGACTTGGAAATTCCGCGCATCTCCAGAAGCGGAGTCTGGACCTCGGGAACCGCTTGAGCCACGGACATGGGAAACCCTGCCAAGTGCCGATGAGTGCAAGGAGGACGCAGCTATCCGCGCCCTCTCTCCGAGTGGCTTTACGATCTCAGAAGATCTTGGCGAATTCGTCGACGTTCTTCTTGTCGTAGACGAAGGGATCGGCCATCGCGGCCTCGCCGTTGTCGCCGATCTTGATCTTGCCCATGCGGCCGGCATTGATCTCGGAACCGGGCTTGCCGTCGGTTTCCCCTTTGACTATACGATAGGCGATCTGCGTGGCGGAATAGCCGAGGTCGATCGGGTTCCAGATCGCGAATTCCTTCGTCGCGCCGGAATGAACCGCACCGGCCATCTCGGAGGGAAGCCCGAGGCCCGTCACATAGACCTGCCCGATCTTGCCGGCATCCTTCACTACCTGCGAGGCGGCGAGCACACCGACCGTCGTCGGAGCGACGATCACCTTCACGTTCGGATGCGACTTCAGCAGGCCTTGCGCTTCACGATAGCTCTTGTCCGCCAGATCGTCGCCATAGACGGTGGTGACGAGGTTGAGCCCGGGATATTTCGGAAGCTGCTTCTTCATCTCGGCGATCCAGGTGTTCTGGTTGGTCGAGGTGGAGGTGGCAGACAGGATCGCGAAATCGCCTTTGCCGTCCGGCAGATGGGATGCGGCGAGCTTCAGGCACATGTTGCCGATGAGCTCGTTCGACGACGGGTTGAGGTGCACGATCCGCCCGTCCTTGCCGACGGCGGAATCCCAGGAGATCACCTTGATGCCGCGCTGCGCCGCCCGCTTCAGCGCCGGAACGACCGCATCGGGATCGTTGGCCGAGATCGCGATCGCGTCGACGCGCTGAGCGATGAGGGCGTTGATCACCTCAATCTGCCCTTCGGCCGTGGTGGTCGTCGGTCCGGTATAGATGACCTCGACGCCGCCGAGCTCCTTCGCCGCCTCCTGCGCACCCTTGTTGGCGGCCTCGAAGAAGCCGTTGCCGAGGGACTTCACCAAGAGACCGATCTTCACATTCTGAGCGCTTGCGGAACCGGCGAAGAGAGCCAGGCCCAGCGCCGTGCCGAGGGCAAGCTTTGCAAATGCCTTCATGTTCTTCCTCCCTTTTCAAACACCTCTCGCCGGCTCTCAGGCCGCCGATGAGGATTCCACAGACTGATCGGCGGCCGTCGTTCCGGCGATGATCAGTTTGATTCCGGCATTCTCGATCATGGTCCTGGCCGAATCCAGGATGGCGTCATCGGTAATTAGCGTGGAGACACGGTCGAGGGGACAAAGGATGAGGCTGGAGCGGCGCTGGAACTTGGTGGAATCCACCATCAGCACCAGCTCGTCGGCCTGATTGATCAGCTTCTGCTCGGCCTGGATGATCAGGGCATCCTGCTCCATGACGCCGAGCGCGCCGACGCCTTGGGCGCCCATGAACATGCGCCGCGCATAGAAATTGCGCGTCACGTCATTCTCGAACGGCGAAAGAATGATGCTCTGGTCGCGATAGATCGAGCCGCCCGGCAGCATCACCTGGTTCTTGGAATGTTTCACGAGGTGCTCGGCGATGGCGAAGGAATTCGTAAACACCTGCAACCGGCGAGCGGTCAGATAATGCACCATCTGAAACGTCGTGGTGCCGCCATTGATGATGATGGCGTCACCCTCAGTGCACAAAGCCACGGCCTCCCGGGCAATAGCCCGCTTCTTCGCGATGTTCTCGCTTTCCGACACGCGAAACGGCTTGGCGGCCAGACTTCCGATCTGAGCTGGATGGAGTGCCTCCGCTCCTCCGCGGACGCGGCGCAGGCGCCCTTGAACGTGCAGGGCCGCGATATCGCGGCGGATCGTGGCTTCCGAGGCGGAAGTCAGTTCCACAAGATCCTGGACTGTTGCGACCGGCTTCTCCTGGACGGCGCTCAGGATGATCCGGTGCCTTTCACGTTCGTGCATGGGTCCTCAACAAGGCAGATCGACGTTGATCGGAAGGATCAAATACCTTTCAGATTCACGCAAGCTATGGCCGTAGACTGCGCATCTAACCGATCACAGTCAATCAATATCATCATACCACCTTGGTATCATGATCATTATTGATCAAATTTGATCGTTTCCTGGTTGACAAGAACCGGGGCTCCCGTCACCTTTCGGCTCAAATCCGGGGCGTGTGCGCCTCACGAGCGGACAGGAGGAAACCGTGGACACCGCGACCCAAGCCGTCAAACTCCTCGAAAATCACTGGGATGACGCGAAGGCGGCCAAGCTCGATGAGCCGGGTCTCCTGCTCTACCGCTCCAATCTTCTCGGCGCCGATAAGCGGATCACCAATTACGGCGGCGGCAACACCTCGGCGAAGGTGATCGAGATCGATCCGCTGATAGGCGAAAAGGTCGAGGTTCTCTGGGTCAAGGGCTCGGGCGGCGACGTCGGCACGATCAAGCTCGACGGCTTTGCGACGCTCTATATGGACAAGCTGCGGTCGCTGAAGACTCTCTATAAAGGCGTCGAGGACGAAGACCGCATGGTCGGTTTTCTCCCTCATGCCACCTTCAACCTCAACACGCGTGCAGCCTCGATCGACACGCCGCTCCACGGCTTCCTCCCCTACAAGCATGTCGATCACATGCACCCGGACGCCATCATCGCGATTGCGGCCTCCAAGAATTCCCGTGAATTGACGAAGGAGATCTTCGGCGACGAGATCGGATGGCTGCCCTGGCGCCGCCCCGGCTTCCAGCTCGGTCTCGATCTCGAAGCTTTCGCCAAGGCCAATCCCAAGGCGAAGGGCGTGGTGCTCGAAAGCCACGGCCTCTTCACCTGGGCCGACGACGCGAAGGAATGCTACGCGCTGACGCTGCGCATCATCAATCAGGCCATCCAATGGTTTGCCGAGAGGACCGCAGGAAAGCCGGCCTTCGGCGGTGCCGTTACTTCCAGCCTCTCGCGAGACGAGCGCCGCAAGATCGCAGCGCGTCTCATGCCGGAGATCCGCGGCAAGATCGGCCAGGCGGAGCGCAAGCTCGGTCATTTCGACGATCAGGACGCGGTGCTGGAATTCGTCAATTCCGCCAACCTGAATCCCCTCGCCCAGCTCGGAACCAGCTGCCCTGACCACTTCCTGCGTACGAAGATCCGCCCTCTCGTCCTCGCCTTCGATCCGAAGACGCCTGACGTCGATAAGGTACTAGCCGGCCTCGATGCGGCGCTCGAGGCCTATCGCGCCGACTACGCGCGCTACTACGAGCAGTCGAAGCATCCAAACAGCCCGAAGATGCGCGATCCCAATCCGGTGATCTTCCTGATCCCTGGCGTCGGCATGCTGTCCTTCGCCCGTGACAAGGCGACGGCGCGCATCGCCAGCGAGTTCTATGTCAACGCCATCAACGTGATGCGCGGCGCTTCCACGGTGTCAGAGTATCAGGGCCTTCCCGAGCAGGAAGCTTTCGACATCGAATACTGGCTGCTTGAGGAAGCCAAACTCCAGCGCATGCCGAAGCCGAAGAGCCTCGCGGGCCGCGTGGCTTTCATCACCGGCGGCGCCGGCGGCATCGGCCGTGCCACGGCCGAGCGGCTGGTGGGCGAAGGCGCCTGCGTGGTGCTGGCAGATATCGACCAGGACTCGCTGACCACAACGGTGGAGGATTTCTCCAAGCGCTTTGGGCAGGACGTGGTGCGCGGCGTGAAACTCAACGTCACAAGCGAGCCGGAAGTGCTCTCGTCCTTCGTCGAGGCCAGCGTCGAATTCGGCGGCATCGACATCCTGGTGTCCAATGCCGGCATCGCCTCCTCGGCTCCGGTGGAGGACACCGATCTCGCGATGTGGAACCGCAACATCGACATTCTCGCAACAGGCTATTTCCTTGTCTCGCGGGAGGCCTTCCGGCTGTTCCGGCGCCAGAAGCTCGGCGGCAATGTGGTCTTCGTCTCGTCGAAGAACGGCCTTGCCTCCTCGCCCAACGCATCGGCCTATTGCACCGCCAAGGCCGCGGAAATCCACCTTGCCCGCTGTCTGGCGCTGGAAGGAGCCGATGCAGGCATTCGCGTGAACACCGTCAACCCGGACGCGGTGCTGCGCGGCTCCAAGATCTGGACCGGCGAGTGGCGTGAACAGCGTGCAGCGTCTTCAAAGCTCGCCGTCGACGAGCTGGAGGAGCATTACCGCAAGCGCTCCCTGTTGAAGCTCAACGTCTTCCCGGAGGACATCGCCGAGACGATCTACTTCCTCGCCTCCGATCTGTCCGCGAAGTCGACCGGCAACATCATCAATGTGGATGCAGGCAACGCGACATCGTTCACGCGATAAGCTGTGCACTAGCGCATCGTGCGGACCCAGAGGTCCGCTTCGAACGATGCGCTGCTTAAGGAATTGAGCATCGGATTGGATCCTAAAAGTGCAAGTCCACTTTTGGGTCCGATGCTCCAGGGAGGACGCCATGACCGAACAAAGGATTGCGGGAGAGATCGTCTCCGCCGACAACGAGAAGCGCATGAGCGCCTTGAAGGCGGATTACGATGCTCTGGGTGCCAAGCTTGCGCGTGACGGCATCGATATCAATGCCGTCACGCGCAAGGCTGCACAGTTCTTCGTGGCTGTTCCCTCCTGGGGCGTCGGCACCGGGGGCACGCGGTTCGCGCGCTTTCCCGGCATCGGCGAGCCGCGCAACATCTTCGACAAGCTCGACGATTGCGCCGTGATCCACCAGCTCACCCGTGCGACGCCGACCGTCTCGTTGCATATCCCATGGGACAAGGTCGACGATCCGAGGCGGCTCAAGACCCATGGCGATGCGCTGGGACTCGGCTTCGACGCCATGAATTCCAATACCTTCTCCGATGCGTCAGGCCAGGAGAAGAGCTACAAGTTCGGCTCTCTGAGCCACACCGATGCGGCAACGCGCCAGCAGGCCATCGAGCACAATATCGAGTGCATCGAGATCGGACAGGCCATCGGCTCCAAGGCGCTGACGGTGTGGATCGGCGACGGTTCGAACTTTCCGGGACAGACGAACTTCACCCGGAGTTTCGAACGCTATCTCGATGCCATGAAGGCGATCTACAAGCGGTTGCCGGAGGATTGGCGCATCTTCTCCGAGCACAAGATGTACGAGCCGGCCTTCTATTCCACCGTCGTGCAGGATTGGGGCACCAATTACCTGATCGCGACGGAACTCGGCGACAAGGCCTATTGCCTCGTCGATCTCGGCCACCACGCGCCGAACGTCAATATCGAGATGATCGTCGCCCGCCTGATTCAGTTCAAGAAACTCGGCGGTTTCCATTTCAACGATTCAAAATACGGCGACGATGATCTCGACACCGGCACCATCGATCCCCATCGCCTTTTCCTCGTCTTCAACGAGCTGGCGGATGCCGAACATCGTGGGGCTATAGGCTTCCACCCGGCCCATATGATCGACCAATCACACAATGTGACCGATCCGATCGAGAGCCTGATCCGCAGCGCCAACGAGATCCGCCGCGCCTATGCCCAGGCGCTTCTCGTGAACCGCAAGGCCCTTGAAGGCTACCAGAACGACAATGATGCCCTCATGGCCTCGGAGACCCTCAAGGCAGCCTACCGGATCGATGTCGAACCGATTCTGGCGATGGCGCGCCTGCAGGCCGGCGGTGCCATCGATCCGATTGCTGCCTACCGCGCCAGCGGCTATCGGCAGGCTATAGCAGCGGAGCGTCCGGCCGTAATCGGCGGTGGTGGAGGTATCGTCTGAGGGTTTAGCTTATTCCCTTCAGCGACTCAGTGCTCTCTCCGGTCTCGGCCTTGTCTTTCCGAATGATGCTGATCGTTCCATCGCCCTCGATATAGGCTTTTTTCACATCGGAGCAGTGCTCGATGCCCTGCTGTCGAAGTTCACTGTTGAGCTCTTCCGTCGTGATCATCTCCTGCCGCATGTTCCGGGGCAGCATCTTGCCGTTGTCGATCAGCAGAAGCGGCGGGGGACGGGTGAAGCGCTGGAATGCGGGGAAGTGGAAGCCGAGCCAGTCGATGGCATAGTTCCAGAAGACGATGGTAAGAACGAGAACGCCTCCCTCGGTGATCGACTTGTGATCGCTCGACATCGCATTCTGCGCCGCATCGGCGATGAGAACGATCACGAGAAGGTCTGCGACCCCGATCACGCCCGTCTGCCGCTTGAGCAGAAACCTCATGATCAGGAACAGCATGATGTAGGTCACTGTCCCGCGCACGATCATCTCGGTGATCGAGTGAACGGGTACGAACATTTCCTGCCAGTCGATCATCGTATGACCCCGTGGTATCAAAATTCTATGCACAGGCCGGAAGGATGAGGGCCGGAATCCCCTGCCACAGGATCACGAGAAGCGAGAAGCCGTTGATCAGGGCGCCCGTGTAAGTCATGAAACGATCTGCTGTGGAGGTTTGATCCCCTATCTGCGCATGTGTCCGCAGAGACCATGCCAATGCGATGGTGGTGACGACGAAAGCCAGGATAGTGGTGGCAAGAATGATCGCCTGGACGTTGCCCATCCAGAGCATCGTCGCGCCTGCCCATTCGCGGCCGCACAATGTCGATGTCGCGCCATAAATGAGCGTGAACTGGATTGCCCATGCGATAAGACCGGCCAGCATGAGCATGACCTGTCCTGTCCGTCCGGTCATGCTAAAGGCCCCCCGTCAGGTGCGGGAAACTATAGACGACCGTGAGACCGACAAGGCCCTGGCCGACCGTGTAGTACCAAAACAGCATCGTGTTATCGAAGGTCGTGCGGCGAACGCTGTCGAGCTTGCCGGCAAGCCAGCGGGCAATCGTGTAGCCCCCCATGAGGAGCGTCGTCAGCACGAAGAAGATTTGCAACGACACGATGGCGTAGACGGCGGCGCCATAGGCATGGGTCGATGGGCTTAAGGCCGATTGCCGCTGCGCCCAGAGATCGACCGCCGACGCGCCGCCGACAAACAGGAGCGCTACGGCGATGAGAAGCGGTACGGAGCGTGGACTGTGACGGTCATCTCCTCGCAAAGAGCGGCTGGCATAGGCGATGAGCGCGGCGCTGACGACGTAGAGAGCGGCGGCAAGGAAGGGCCAGATCCGTTCGGGCAGTTGGACGCCTTGGGGCGGCCAGGCGCCGGGATTTACGAGCCACAGGAAGAGATAGGAGAAGATCAGGCAGGTGAAGACCATACCGGCGACGACCATGAGGACGATCATCGCCCACCATGAATGGTTCATGGGCCCGGTGACATAGACCGGGAGAACGACGCCGCCGCCGATATCGGCCGGTGGGCGGATCGGGCCGGGGTCAGTCTCCCACAGCCACCAGATCACGAAGCCGATTGCAAGCACACCGCAGATCGCCGACGGGAACACCATCTTGACAGTCAGGAGCAGAAAGAACGCTGCCGTGAACACAGCGGCGAGCAAAGGCTGCCATCCGGGACCAGGGATCTGCAGGATATATTGCGGGCGCGCATCGAACGGGCTCGTCACCAGCGCCTCGCGCCCGCCCGTGACCGTGCCGGGCATGTAATAGCGGCCATCCTCCACGTCCTTCGGCAGGTTCGGCTGATCCCATAGAGGATCGCGGCTGACGACGGATGGAATGCTGCGCGTGGCATAATTGCCGTTCGGCAGCCATTCGAGAGTGCCGGCATTCCAGACATTGCCGGCATTGTCCTCGCTCGCGAACCGGAACTTACGGGCGAGATCGTAGACGAAGATCGTGACGCCGGCCGCGATCATGAAGGCGCCGATGGTGGAGACGAGATTGAGCGCGTCCCATCCCATACCGACCGGATAGGTGTAAACGCGCCGGGGCATGCCGATCAGGCCGGTGATGTGCATCGGCAGAAAGGTCACGTTCACACCAAGGAACATGAGGCCGAACACCCAACGCCCGAACTGCTCGGACAGAGCATGTTTGCTCGCCACGGGTATCCAGTAATAGAAGGCGGCGAAGAGCGGAAACACCATGCCACCGATGAGTACGTAATGCAGGTGCGCCACGACGAAGTAACTGTCATGCGCCTGCCAGTCGAAAGGCGCCATCGCGACCATCACGCCGGTGAGGCCGCCCAGCGTGAAGATGAACAGGAAGCCGATGATGAAGAGCGAGGGCGTTGTCAGCTTCATGCGCCCCGACGCGATGGTGGCTATCCAGGCGAAGACCTGGATGCCGCTCGGCACCGCCACCGCGGTGCTGGCCGCCGAAAAGAAGCTCAAGGACATCTTCGGCAACCCCGTCGCGAACATGTGGTGCACCCACAGGCCGAAGGACAGAAAGCCGGTCGCGACGAGCGCGAGCACGATCAGGCGGTAGCCGACGAGCGGCGTCTGCGCCATGGTCGGAACGATCATCGACACCATGCCGGTCGCCGGCAGGAAGATGATGTAGACCTCCGGATGTCCGAAGAACCAGAACAGGTGCTGCCACAGGAGCGGATCCCCACCCCTCTCGGCAATGAAGAACGGCCAGTCGAAGGCGCGCTCCATCTCCAACAGCAGCGTGCCAAGGATGATCGCCGGGAAACCGATGACGATCATGACGGCGAAGACCAGCATAGCCCATGAATAGACCGGCAGCTTGTCGAGGCTCATGCCGACCGCGCGCGTCTTCATGACACCGACGATGATCTCGATGGCGCCCGCGATGGCGGAGATCTCGATGAAGCCGATGCCGAGGAGCCACCAATCCGCGTTGTCGGCGGGCGAGTACTTGGTTCCCGTGAGGGGCGGATACATGAACCAGCCGCCATTGGGTGCGAGACCGAAGAAGATCGTGCCGAAGAAGACGAGGCCGCCGACGAAATAGGCCCAGAAGGCATAGGCCGAGAGGCGAGGAAACGGCAGGTCGCGCGCCGCCTGCATGTTCGGCAGGAGATAGACGCTCGCCGCCTCCACGGCGGGAACGGCGAAGAGGAACATCATCACCGTGCCGTGCATGGTGAAGAGCTGGTTGTAGAGATCGTGGCCGACGAGGTCGCTTTCCGGAACCGCCAGCTGCGCGCGCATGATCAGCGCGAGGATGCCCGCCAGGATGAAGAACAGGAACGCGGTGCCGACATACCATATACCGACATAGGTGTTGTTGACGTCCGTGATGAAGCTGAGACCGCGCGGGGATTCCCACGTTTTCTTGAGTGCCTCGAACTCGCCTTCGGGGCGCGGCAGCGAATTGGGGAGCTCGGGCTGCCGCGGCTCGAAGGATCTGGGGCGCTCGGGTGCGTTCATTTCAAGCTCTCCAGATAACCGGCCAATGCCCGCAGATCCTCCCCCGTGAACGAGCCATAGGACGGCATTCGCGCTCCTGGTTTGATGTGCTGCGTGTTGGCGATCCAGCCGGCGAGCGTGCCGATGTTATTGGGAAACTGGCCTGCCCCGATGGTGCGGCGGCTGCCCACATGAGTCAGGTCGGGGCCGAACCACCCATTGGCCTCGGTTCCACGCACCACATGGCAGGATCCGCATCCGCCCATGCGAAAGAGTTCGCGGCCACGCACGAGAAGCGGAAGGTCCGGCTCCGCAGCAGGCTTGGCCTGCGCTGCTCTCCAGGCATCGAAGGCGACCGGCTCCATCGCCACAACATCGAAGGCCATGCGCGCATGCTGGTCGCCGCAAAATTCGGCGCAGACGCCGCGATAGACACCGGGCCGTTCGGCCGTGAAGTTGAGCCGGTTGATGCGGCCCGGGATCATGTCGATCTTGCCACCGAAATTCGGAATCCAGAAGCTGTGGATCACATCGGCCGCGGTGACAGAAACGGCAATGGGCCGCCCGATGGGAACGACGATTTCGTTCGCCGTCGAGAACTCGGGCTGTCCGCGCTCGGCCGAATATTTCACCCGCCACCAATATTGCTCGCCGATTACCTCGATGGGAAGCGCGCCCCTAACCGGAACATCCGTGTCGCGCATGACGATCAGGCCGTAGGGCAGAAGCATCGACAGCACGACGATCGGAAAGGCCAATCCACCATAGACGATGGTCCGGCGGCTTCCGAGCCAGGCCCTCCGCTCGGGCGGGGCAAAGACCGCATAAAGCACGAGACTCGTAACAACAAGGAAGATGAGGATGGCCCCCGCCGTCATGATGACGGTAAGCCAATAGATCCGAAGAGCATCACCACCCGCCGGATCGAGCGCCGATTGCACGCCGCTGCAACCCGCAAGGGCCAGGACACAGGCAATCGCATTCACACACCTCGTCCAGGTGCGCAGCCACCATCGCAGGCTGTGCCGGGTCGCCTCGAGTTCCATTCGCCCTACATCGGTCTTGCATGCATTGAACGGATAAGCTTGGCCGTGAGCGTTGGTTCCCTCGAAATATCACCCAGCCGACACAGAAGACACGGGCTCAGCCTCGTCACTGGATTAGCCGTCCTTCTGTTCAGCTGCCCTGCCCTCGCCCATGGGACGGCACCTCACGGCCCTGGGGACCTTTGGCATTCCTGGGCGGCCGATCCACTGGTCACGATCCCGCTCATTGTTTCAAGCGTCATGTTCGCCCTCGGCGTATGGCGTCTGCGGCGAAGCCTCGGGCGCCTTCTGCCGGGATTCGGCATGCCGCAGATCCTCAGTTTCACCGTGGGGATCACGATGCTGGTCATCGCCCTTCTCTCCCCGCTTGAGGGCCTCTCCAAGCCGCTTCTCTCGGCTCACATGGTCCAGCACATTCTTCTGATCGCCGTTGCGCCGCCACTCCTCGTTCTCGGCAAGCCGGAGGTCGTGTGGCTCTGGGCGCTGCCCGAGCACTGGCGGCGCGGACTGGCTCGCAACGGACCGATGAGATCGACCCTCGCCTTCCTTGCGCCCTGTGCAAGACCGGTCTCGGCAGCGATGATCCATATGGCGACCCTGTGGGTCTGGCACAGCCCGACGCTCTTCGATGCCGCCGTTGCCTCCGACTTCATCCACTGGCTGGAACACCTCATGTTCTTCGGCACCGCGCTGCTGTTCTGGCGCGGCATCATCAAGGCAAGGACAGGACGTGAAGCAGCGGTGGCGGCACTGATCGCATGCTTCGTCACGCTTTTGCAGAGCGGATTGCTCAGTGCGCTCCTCAGCTTCGCGCGCGAGGCTTTGTATCACACGCCAGATACGGCCAAGTGGGGTTTGACCGCGTTGGAAGATCAGCAATTGGCGGGCGCGATCATGTCCCTTCCCATGTGCGGGATCTATCTCATCGCCGGATTGATCATGACACTCAGGCTCGTGACGCCGCCAGGACGGGAACGGAGGAAGCCGTTGCCGGTTGCCACATCGGACCTCGTCAAGCAAAGTTCATGATCGGGCACATACTCCTCCGCATCGCAATCATCACCGCCGTTGCAGGACTGGCCGCATGCAGCGACCCGCAGGAGAAATTCGTTGCGTCGCACATCGAGGGCGGAGACCCCAAGCAGGGGCGTGCCTTGATCCAATCGTATGGCTGCGGCACCTGCCACGCGATCAGCGGGGCCAGAGGTGCGAGAGGCCGGGTCGGCCCGGAACTGAAGGACTATGCACAGCAGCACCTTCTCGCCGGATTCCTGCCGAACACGCCGCAGAACCTGATCGCGTGGCTGGTCGATCCCGTGGCGCTGAAGCCCAGCACCGGCATGCCGTCACAGGGCGTGACGGAGGCCGAAGCCCGCCATATCGCGAGCTATCTCTATACCCTCGGCGATAGCGGGGCCCGGGTCTATCCCCCGGAGCCGCCGCTTCCGCTCCGCGGCGAGGAGACGGCGGTCGATCTCCCGGAGCCGGCGCTCACTCCGTCGGAGACGGAGCCCCGGACACGCCGCATCGTCCCGAATCAGACCACAGGGCCAGACGCGAAAAGTTAGGGCTCGGCTGCTCCTTCCTCCGCGTAGGTGGGACGAAGCTGCATGACGATCGCGAGGGCTACGATCCAGAGAACGGCGAGGATGGCGATGAGACCGAGATCGAACCAGGAGGGCTCAGCCCTGGGCTGAAGGATCCAGATGATATGCGTTCCATGGTGCAGGAGAGCGAGTGCGCTTCCAACGATCATGCCGATGCGGCTCACGCCTGAGGGAACCAGCACGACGATTGCAACCAGCATCAGGCCATATGAGACCTTGAGAAGAGCGAGGCTTTCCGTATCGGAACGCCTCAGATACCACTCGGCGCCATCCGGCAGATTGGCGAGCCAGACGATCAGGAACTGCGCGAACCATGTCCAGACCGTGAGCAAGGCGAGCGTCAGCAAAGCACGCTCAAGGCTCTTCATGCGCTTCGGCGAAGCATGCCTCGGCTTGAGCATGGTCACGAGAATCGCAATGGCCAGGGCGGCGAGAACCTGGCTCAGGCCGAAGGCAAAGCCGAACAGACTCGACCACCAATGCGGCTCACGCGACAGAACCCAGTCGTAAGCGGCAAAACTCATGACAGGCGTTAGAAGAGCCAGGCCAATGGCGCTGGCGCGGCGTACATGTCGCGTCCGGATCAGCCAGAATGCCAGCCCAGCGCAGACCGCAAGATAGCCGACACTTCGCGCGAGATAGAAGGCAGGGCTCAGAAAGGCTGCCCGCAGTGGCGGCAGACCCGCTCGCCCGGTAACCCACGGAAAAAGCTCTGCGAGACCGAAGGCGAGAGGAATGCCAAGAAGAAGCAGCAGGGGCAGCGTCAGCGCCGCGGCCTCGATCTCCGCCCGCACGTGAGCAAGCCAATGCTCGTCCATGAGATGGCCGATCATGAGCGCCGCGAGGCTGCCCATCGCGACCCCGGACAGGGACACGAATACGATATAGAAAATTTCCATCGTATTCATGGGTGCGTCGCCTCCGGAGCCGCGCCGGACTCACGGGCCTGCAAGGTTTTGACGTAATGGGCGATGGCCCAGCGCTCCTCCGGGAGCACGCGGTCCGCGTATGGGAACATGCGGCCCTTGCCGTGGGTGATCACCTGCACGATCTGCTCCGGTGCAAGCGCGAGCAGGCGCTCCTCATGATAGGAGGGCGGTGGCGGGAAGCCACGTGCGACCACCGTTCCATCGCCGCGCCCGCTGGCGCCATGGCATGGGGAGCAGAAAGCGCGGAACCGTTCTTCGCCCCGTGCCATGAGCTCTTGCGTCACCTCCGGCCCTGGTGCTGCAAGAGCGGCCTGCCGTGCCGCCGTGCCCCTGGCGATGGTGCCTGGAGGAACGGGCAGATACGGCCTTTGAATGGCGCGGGTCGAGGCGACGGCATCCCGCTGCTCCGTGCCGGTATCGCAGGCCGCTAGAAGAAAGGCAGCGATGGTGGCCGCCGCTAATCGCATGCGGGAACCTCCCGCACGATCTGCGGCGACAATGCCTCCAGGAAGTTTCGCGTGGCTTCGCTCTCGAAAAGCGGATCCTCGCTGAGAATGCAGAGGAAGAACCGGTCGTTGGAAGCTCGTTCGAAGCCGTGCACCTCGAAGACCGGATGGTGCAATCGCGGCAAGCGTAGAATCAGAAGCAGGCCGATCAACGCCGCCGCGCCCGCCCACAGAATGGCGACGATCAAGGTGGATGGAATGAAGGCGGGCCAGCTGTCGAGAGGGCGACCGCCGACATTCAAGGGATAATCAACCGCGTTCATCCAGTACTGGGAGCCATACTGGATTCCGGCGCCGATCAGCGCCGCAACGAACGCGATCCAGGGAATGATGGTCGTGTGGATCCCAAGCTCTTCCGCAAGGTCGGACAGCGGAAACGGGCTGAACACTTCGAGTTTGTTGAACCCGACACGTTTCGCCGCCCTGACGGCCTCCACCAAGGCTTCTGGTTTCCTGAATTCGGCCATGATGCCATAGAGGCGCTGCGTCATGAGGACTTCTCCAGATGCTCGTCATGCCGGGTCTCGAACATGGAGACTACGGGGAGAAAGCGCACGAACAATAAGAGAAGAGCCGCGAACAGGCCGACGGTTCCGAGAAAGAGTCCTGTCTCCGCAAGGGTCGGCGTGTAAGTTCGCCAGACTGACGGCAGATGATCGGTCTGGAGCCCGCCGATGATGATGGAATACCGGTCGAACCAGATGCCGATACCGATAGAGAAGCCGACAAAGACTCCCGCGATGGTGCTTTGCCGCGCAGCCTTCAGCCAGAGAAGCTGCGGGATCACGACGCTGTAGACGACAGCCGTCCAGTAAAGACCCGCGTAGTCGCCAATCATGCGGTTGAACATGGCTTCCTGCGTCAATCGATCCGCGAGAAGGGCCGAAGCAATCTCGTCAAGATAGAGATAGCCCGACACCAGAGCGCTCGCGAGGACGAGCTTGCCCAGAAGATCGATATCGCTTTCATCGATGTAACGCCCCAGCCGCAGGCCCCAGCGCAGCAGCATGGCGACGAGGAGAACGATGGACAGGCCCTGGGCCAGGCCGGTGGCCACGAAGTGAAGCGGTTGGCGCGTCTCGTGCCAGTCGGGCACCAGTGTCACGGCGAATTCGAAGGCCACTGTGCTCTGCATGATGAGGATCAGCGGTAGCACCAGGATGGCGACGAGGCGATAGGCACGTTGGTGATAGGCCCAATGGCGCAGGGAACCGCGCCAGCCCAACGCAAGAACACCGTAGATGCGCTTCGATGTCCTGCGGCGGGCCCGGTCACGCAGGGTCGCGAGGTCGGGAATGAGGCCGACATACCAGAGCAGGCTCGTGACGATGGCATGGGTGCTGATGGCCCAGAAATCCCAGGTCAGGGTGCTGCGGAACTGTGGCCAGACCTCGAAGGTCGCAGGATAGGGAAACACCCAGTAGAACAGCCAGGGACGCCCGAGATGGAAGATCGGGAAGATTCCCGCACAGATCACGGCGAAGAATGCCACGCCCTCCGCGAAGCGATTGACTGCCGTGCGCAGATCGTGCCGACGCAGCACCAGGATGGCCGCGAAGAGACTCGCGCCATTGGCGATGCCGATCCACCAGGCGTAGTTGATGAGGTCGAAGCCCCACACGAAGGGAATGTTCACGCCCCAGACGCCCACCCCGATGATCGTGACGGACACCAGCGTATAGCCGAGGAGCAGCACGAGCGCGGCGGAGGCTAGGAGCGCGATCCACCACATCCAGCCGAAGCGGCGGGTGAGCGGAACCTCCGCGACCGTGCTCGTAACGGCTTGGGCCTCGCTGGTCATCGGGCTACCCGTTCTCCAATGGGGATTCGATGCGGGCGAGATAGGTGGTGCGTGGCTTCGTGTTCAGTTCGCCGAGCAGCGCATAATTGTGCGGGTTCCGCTTGAGCCGACTCACGGCGCTGTCGGGATCGTTCACATCGCCGAATACGATGGCCTGCGTCGGGCAGGATTGCTGGCAAGCCGTAATGATCTCACCGTCGCGCAGGCGGCGGCCCTCGACGCGCGCGCCGGCGCGAGCTGTGCCGATGCGTTGGATGCAGTAGGTGCATTTCTCCATGACGCCGCGATCCCGAACCGTCACCTGGGGATTCATGGCATCGGCAGAGGCGCTGTAATCCGTTCCCTGATAATCGATGAAGTTGAAGCGCCGCACCTTGTAAGGGCAATTGTTCGAGCAGGTCCGCGTGCCGATGCAGCGGTTATAGACCATGTCGTTGAGCCCCTCCGACGAGTGCACCGTGGCGTTGACCGGGCACACGACCTCGCAGGGTGCCTTCTCGCAATGCATGCAGAGCACGGGCTGGAAATAGGTGTCGGGATTGGCAGGATCGCCGGCATGGTAGCGATCGATCCGCAGCCAATGCATCTCGCGCCCCTTCGCCACCTCCTCCGGACCGACGACGGCGATATTGTTCTCGGCCTGACAGGCAATGACGCAGGCATTGCAGCCGATGCAGGCATCAAGATCGATCGCCATGCCCCAGGCATGGCCATCATAAGGCCATTCCGGATAGAGCGAGGGATGATCCGTTCGCTCCAGAGCGGGAGCCTGATCGGGCGTCACGACCCGGACGATGTCGCGGCCCTGCAGCGAATGGTGTTGCTGTGTGGAAATGACCGGGATCCGCTCACCGACCTTCCTGATCTCGCCCACAGCGATCCAGGGCTGCCGCGAGGGACGCACCGCGTAGGCATCGAATCCGATGCCGTTGCCGATCCTGCCAGCGAGCTTGCGGCCATAGCCCAGGGTCAGCGTCACCGCACCTGGCGCATGGCCCGGCAAGATCCAGACGGGCGCACGGACAACACGCCCTTCGACCGTGAGATCGATGCCATCGCCCGACGACAGGCCGAAGACGGCGGCCGTCTCCGGCGCGATGAGTGCCGCGTTGCCCCAGACCTGCTTCGTCAAAGGCTTCGGCAATTCCTGCAGCCAGCCATTGTTCGCGTAGGAGCCATCCCAGATGGACGGATCGGGAGCGACGGCCACGTCGATGCCACCCGATGAAGAAGGAGCGGCAGGCTCGACATTCCAATCGGATCGCACGGTGACATCGATAGCCGGTAAAGCCGATCCCTCGATCGCGCCATCTTCGAGCGAGCGCGCCCAGCGCTCCTCGAAGTCCTCGTCCCAGGCCCCGCGCCACGTCGCCTGAACGAGGGCATGTCCATGGAGATTCTGCCCCGCCATGAGACCGAGGAACTCCTCCACGCTCAATCCCGGCTTCAGCGGCATCGTCGCAGGCTGACGCAAACCCACCGTGCCGTCGAAGGCCCGCAGGTCACCCCAGCTTTCAAGCGGATGAGCTTCGGGGATGTGCCATTGACAGACGGAAGCCGTCTCGTCGCGATGCTGGCCGAGATGCAGAGACAGCGGCGCGCGTCGGATGAGCGATGCCAGATCGATGTCCGCCGGAGCGGTATAGACCGGATTGCCACCAAGCATGACGACGTGGGATACCCCACCGGCATCGATGGCCCGTGCAAGATCCGCGAGCGTGCCCATGTCGCTCGCCATCGGTCGGACCGGTTCGATGGTGCGGATCGTCGTGCCGAAAGCGCCGAGGCCGGCATTGATCGCATGCACGAGAGCATGAACCCGCACCGATTGCTCGCGCCCCGCCGCGACAAGGCTGCGGGAGCCTGCGCGGCGTAATGCGTCCACGAGCTTCGCGACAGATGGATGTGGTGGAGAGACAGGCGCGGAATCCGTTCCGAGCGCAGCCGCGAGCGCTTGAACGAAGGCGTCGAAATCTCTCGGCCGCAGCGGAATACGCTCGTCCGCGCGAGCACCGGCTAGGCTCGGCCGGGTCTCGACCGCATAGAGACGCGGCAATGCGCGATCCTGCATTCTCCGCCGCGCCTGATAATCCGCCGCATAGCGCAGATGCCCCGGTTCTTCGGCGAACAAGTCGCCGCCGAGGGTGACGATGGTATCGGCTTGAGTCAGGTCGTAGACGAGATCGAGGTCCCGCCCGAACGCGGCCATGGCGGCTTCTCGCCTGTTGTCATCGTCGATGGGCGCGAACACATGCCATCGTGCGTGGGGAAAGAGCTGCCGCGCCTGTGCCGTCAGCCTTTGCAGAGTTGGCGACGAGGTCGGCGGCATCAGGATGTGCAATCCCCGCCCCTCTGCCACAACCATTTCATTGCGCACGGGTCGGATGAAGCTCGTGAGTTCCTCCCAGCTTCGTACCGCGCCATTCTGAACCGGCATGTCGGACCTGTCCGGATCGTAGAGGGAAAGGATGTCGGCCTGTGCGAACACATCCGTTGCACCGAGGCTTGCCGGATGGAGCGGATTTCCCTCGATCTTGATCGGCCGCCCCTCCTGCACCTTGACGAGAACGCCCCGGCCGTAGCCGTTCAAAGGCAGCGATGTGGCAATGGTGAGCGGCGCGCCTGGCGTGTAGCCTGGCATGTTGCGGCTCTGCGACAGAAGCGGTGCGTCCGTGCGGACGTTACAGGCGGCAACACCTCCAAGCGCGAAAGAAGCGCTCATGAGCCGGAGCAAGGTCCGCCGGTCGATAGAGGACGCCTGCACGATGTCCGGGAATTCGGCCTCCACATAGCGGCGCACCTCCGGCCTATCGGCCAGTTCCTCCAGACTGCGCCAGAGTCTTGGCCCTTCCTCGGTGGCGAGGCGGACCTTCACGGCGTCGAGATCGAGTGGCGTTCCTTCACGCATCGCGTCTACCGGTGGCACGTGTTGCAACTGGTGAGGCGTCGCGATGCCTCCTGATAGAACACGCGCACGTCTTCCGGCAGGTCCTTTCCGTGCGGCTCGTAACCCATCTCGAACACGGCCTCTCGTGGTCGCAGTTGCGGCACGGGATCGCGATGACAATCCAGGCACCAGCCCATGGACATGGTCTCAGTCTTCACTGTCTTCGGCATCTGATCGACGCGCCCGTGGCACGTCTCGCAGGCCACCCCTTTGGTCACGTGAACGGCGTGATGGAAATAAGCGTAGTCCGGCAGGCGATGAACGGAGATCCACTCGATCGGCTGACCGAGGATGAAGCTCGATCGGACCGGTTCGAGGACACTTGCTCCCACCCACACCTGCGAATGGCACGACATGCAGGTCTGGGCGGACGGCATGCCCGCATCGGCCGCACGCTCCACACTCGAGTGGCAATAGCGGCAATCGATGGCGAGCGATCCGCTATGGAGATCATGCCGGAAAGGGACTGGCTGCGATGCCGGCTTGCCCACATTCCAGGTGCTGCCGGAGCGCGCCCAGACATAGGCCATGACGCCGGCAGCGACGACGCCTAAGCTAATGAGCACGATGGCCACCCGAAACAGAGTGGTTGCCGCCGGTGTGAAGAGCTGCGCCATCGCCCGTGCCGCGTAACCTTTCCTGATCAGGCACTGCGCCCGAGATGAAGCTTCGCTGTTGACACAATCGGTTCAGCGCAGCTTCGTTCCCTCAGAATGCTCGAAGGTCGATGCGGTCTGGATGGGTGAACACCTCGAAGGCGTCGCCCCGGGCGATTGCCACCAGGGTGATGCCGCAGCTCTCCGCCACGCGGACGGCCAAAGCCGTGGGCGCGGAGATAGCAACCAGGATCGGCGCACCCATGCGGGCGGCCTTCTGCACCATCTCGACCGAGACACGGCTGGTCAGCAGCACCAGACCGTCGGAACATGTCTCCGATGCTCCAGCCAGGGCTCCGGCCAACTTGTCGAGCGCGTTATGCCGGCCGACGCCCTCCCCCGGACGCCAGAAAGCCGCGGCATGAATGGCTCGCGCCTCCCTGTTCAGGCGCTGAGCCTCGGAAAGGTCGGCCATGGCCGCCTTGATGGCGGCAGGCGGTAATCTAAGTTGACCTGTGACCGGCTCGACAGGACGAGCGGCCTCAGCCAGGGATTCCACGCCACACAAGCCGCAACCGACAGGACCTGCCAATGCGCGCCTGCGTACCCGGTAGGCGCGACCGCAGCGATCCGACAGCCACATCCTGATCTCGCATCCGAGATCGTGCTCGACAATGTCCATCGACAAAAGATCGGCGGGATCGGAAATGATCCCCTCCGACAGGCTGAAGCCAAGAGCGAAATCTTCCAGATCGGAAGGGCTTGCCATCATCACCGCATGGGTCGATCCATTGTAAGTCAGAGCAATCGGCGTTTCCTCCGGCACAATGCGTTCTCCGGAGGCACAGGCATCCTGTGCCACGCTCATGCGCGGCAGGCTGATAATGGGCGACAAGTGCAGGGTCATTCTGCCGCCTCCGGCTGTTGGCGCTGCAGAAGATCGATGCGGATCGGAATGGATTTCGCAGCCGGCACCTTGCTCTGATCCGCATGATGCCAGACCGGGATCAGTGGATTGCACTCCGGATAATAAGAGGCACAGCAGCCTTCGGGAATCTCGTAGGGCGTGATGCGCAATCCGCTCACCTGACGCACGACGCCATCATCGACGGCGGTCGTCAGCGTCACGAGGTCTCCCTCCGCCAGCTCTAGGCGAGCAATATCGTTGCGGTTCATGAAGAGCACCATGCGGGTGCCGCGAACGCCTCTGAATCGGTCGTGATAGCCGTAGACTGTCGTGTTGAACTGATCGTTGGAGCGTACTGTCATGAGCCTGAAGACATTAGGGTCATGCTCCTCGATGCCGAGATCTGCTTCCAGGCTCTTGGGGGAGATGAAGTTGGCCTTGCCCGTCTTGGTCTTCCATTGCCGCTCGCGGGCTGCGATGGGGCGATGGAAGCCGCCGGGTTGCCACATGCGCTCGTTGAAGCCGCGGAAATCATCCGGATAGGTTTCCTCGATCGCATCGCGAACGAGAGCATAATCGGCCACCCATTCATCCCAGGGAACCTTGTCGTTTGCAGGCAATGTCGCCTTCGCAATCTCCGCGATGATGCGCGGCTCCGACAGAAGATCGGGACTTGCGGGCTTCGCCACGCCCTTGGAGCCGTGGATGCAGGCCGTCGAATCCTCGACGGCAACGGCCTGCGGCCCGGTTTCCTGTTCGTCGACCTCGATGCGCCCGAGGCACGGGAGGATGTAGGAAATCTCACCCGGGATCAGGTGATTGCGATTGAGCTTGGTCGAGATCTGCACTGACAGGCGCAGGCGTGTCCAAGCCTCCTCCAAAGCTGCTGTTTCCGGCGCAGCCCGCACGAAGTTTCCGCCGAGCGCCACGAAGGCCTTCACCTCGCCCTTGATGATGCCCTCGCAGACCTCGACCGTGGTCATGCCCTTCCAACGCGGCGGCTCGAAACCGTACTGCTCCTTGAGCTTGTCGAGAGGCACCAGCTCGGGCTTTTCCGCAATGCCGACGGTGCGCTGTCCCTGCACGTTGGAATGCCCGCGCACCGGGCAGATGCCGGCGCCCGGCTTGCCGATATTGCCGCGCAGGAGCAGCAGATTGACGAGCATCTGCACGTTCTCGACACCGGCTTTGTGCTGGGTCAGCCCCATGCCGTAGATACCGATGACCGCATTTGCCTGGGCATAGACATTCGCCGCGGCTTCCAGTGTGGTTTGAGGGAGGCCGGAGCGGCGTTCCAGCTCGGGCCACGACGCCTGCCGGGCGGCCCGGGCGAATTCCTCGAAGCCATGGGTGTGCTCGGCGATGAAGGCATGGTCGAGAACGGGCCTGCTCGCGACCTGCCGGGCTCTATCGTCGGCTTCGATCAGGGCCTTGGCCATCCCCATGAGCGCCGCGATGTCGCCACCGATCTTGACCTGGTGATATTGCGACGAGATGCGCGTCTCAGATCCCGTCAGCATCTCCGTTGGTGCCTGAGGATTGGTGAAGCGCTCGAGACCCCGCTCCTTCAGAGGATTGAAGGTGATGATGGGGACACCGCGCTTCGAGGCGTCCTGGAGGGGATGCAGCATGCGCGGGCTGTTGGTACCGACATTCTGGCCGAAGAACAGGATGCAGTCGGCTTTCTCGAAGTCGTCGAGGATCACGGTGCCCACGGAAACGCCGATGCTTTGTGGGAGAGCCACCGAGGTGCTCTCGTGGCACATGTTGGAGGAATCCGGCAGGTTATTGGTACCGTAGAGCCGGGCGAACAGCGCCCACATATAGGACGTTTCAAGGGACGCTCGGCCGGAGGCATAGAGCACCACCTGGCGCGGATCGAACCCTTTCAGCTCCTGGCCGATCTCGTGGAACGCGTCGTCCCAGCTTACGGGAACATAGGTATCGGAGGCCGCGTCGAAGCGCATGGGATGCGTCAGGCGTCCAGCTTCCTCAAGGTCGTGATCGGTCCAGGTTCTAAGCTCGGAGAGAGTATGCTCGCTGAAGAACTCGGGTGTCACCCGCTTGGTGGTCAGCTCCCACGCCGTGGCCTTGGCGCCGTTCTCGCAATATTCGAACGGGTGCGGCTCCGCCGGCTTGGCCCAGGCGCAGCTCACGCAGGCATAACCGTCCGGCTTGTTCTGCTTGAGCAGGATCGCATTGCCGCTGACGAGCCGGCCCTCCCTCGTCAGAATGGTCTCGACGGATTTGAGGGATCCCCACCCGCCCGCAGGACCAGGATAGGGTTCGATCTTCGGCACATCGTTCATGGGGCCAGCCTCCCGCTTGCCGCCGTTCACGCGCGGCGGTCGACATAATCCATGTCAATGATCGGAAAGCCTGACCGTTCCGCCGGATCCGACTCACACGATGGGAAGGCACGGGAAGGAGGTCGGCGGAGGCGCCCCGTTAAAATCTGCAATCCGAGGCCGAAAACCGCATCAAACGGGCTAGACAGGGGGCAAGCGGTTTGTTACACGCACGGCCTCTTCAGCGGACATCGCGCCGCTGAACTCGCTTCGGCGATGGGTGTGTAGCTCAGTTGGTAGAGCAGCTGACTCTTAATCAGCGGGTCCAAGGTTCGAATCCTTGCACACCCACCAATCTCTTCAAGATAATCTTTGAGCAGCTTGAGCGGATCTAACCGCACTCACGGCCAAGCTGCGCGCGGCCATTTCTCAGACAGGTTCGAACCGCCAGCGGAAGCGCCCGCAATCTGAAGCTTTGCCGATAGCAATACACCCCCGGCGCGAACCGGGGATGCATCAGGATGAAGGAATGTTACTCCGCCGCGTGCTGGGCGTGGAGACGAGCTCCTCGGCTCATGAGTTTGTTGAGGGCGCCGAGATAGGCCTGGGCTGAGGCCACCAGGGTGTCCGGATCGGCCGCGCGGGAGGTCACGCTGCGGTTGTCGGCGGAGAGGCGCACCGAGACCTCGGCCTGGGCGTCCGTGCCCTCGGTCACCGCGTGAACCTGATAGAGCTCCAGAACCGCCTCGTGGGGCACCAGGGCCTTGATGGCGTTGAAGGTGGCATCCACCGGGCCGTTGCCCTCCTGCTCCTCGATGACGATCTTGTCGTCGACCTGGAGCCGCATGGTGGCGCGCTGCGGTCCGCGGGTTCCGGCGACGATGTGGAGCGAGACCAGCTTGATGCGGTCATGGGCCATGGCGATGTTCTGGTCGACCAGGGCCTCGATGTCTTCGTCATAGACGTGCTTCTTGCGGTCGGCGAGTTCCTTGAACCGCTCGAAGGCATCCTGGAACTGGTTGTCGGAGAGGCTGTAGCCCAGTTCCTCCAGCTTGTTGCGGAAGGCCGCGCGGCCCGAATGCTTGCCCATGACCAGAGAGGTCTTGGACACGCCGACGCTTTCCGGCGTCATGATCTCATAGGTCTGGGCATTCTTCAGCATGCCGTCCTGGTGGATGCCGCTCTCATGGGCGAAAGCGTTCCGTCCGACGATGGCCTTGTTGTACTGCACCGGGAACGAGGTGGCAGCGGAGGCCAGCTTTGAGGCCCGGGTCAGCATGGTGGCCTCGATGCCGGTCTCATAGGGCAGCACGTCGCCGCGGGTCTTGATCGCCATGACGATCTCTTCCAGGGCCGCATTGCCCGCCCGTTCGCCGATGCCGTTGAGGGTGCACTCGATCTGTCGGGCGCCGCCTTCCAGCGCAGCCAGGGAATTGGCGACCGCAAGGCCGAGATCGTTGTGGCAATGCGCGGAGAAAATCGCCTTGTCGGCATTCGGCACACGCTCGCGCACGGCCCGGAACATGGCGCGATATTCGTCGGGCGTCGCATAGCCCACCGTGTCGGGCAGGTTGATGGTGGTGGCGCCAGCCTTGATGGCAGCCTCGACACAGCGGCACAGGTAGTCGATGGGAGTACGGGTGGCGTCCATGGCGGACCACTCGATGTCCTCGACCAGGTTGCGTGCCTGGGTCACCGTGTTGGTGATGATCTCCAGAACCTCTTCCTCCGACTTGCGCATCTGGTGCGCCAGATGAATCGGCGAGGTGGAGACGAAGGTGTGGATGCGGGGACGGACTGCATGACGCACCGCTTCGCCGGCCCGGGCGATATCGGCAGAAATGGCGCGGGCGAGTCCGGCGACAGTTGCCCGCTTGACCTGCTTGGCGATGAGCGAAACCGCCTCGAAATCGCCATTGGAAGCGATGGGAAAGCCAGCTTCGATGATGTCGACACCCATGGTGTCGAGCAGTTCCGCAACCTCGAGCTTCTCCTCCAGGGTCATGGTCGCGCCAGGGCATTGCTCGCCGTCGCGCAGGGTCGTGTCGAAGATCAGAACGCGGTCCTTGGAGGAGCCGGATACGGAAGCGGTCATTAGTCTAGTCCTTCTCGGAGGGAGCGGGCCTTGGGATATGGGCCTCGGCGCTCAAGGTTGTTTCTGCTGGTCCAGAACCCCTGAGAGCCCAGGCGGCAACGCCCAGCCGACCCTCAGGGGCAGCTAAGGAGAAGGAGGCCAAGAAGACGCGCACGATCGGCCGCAGGAGCGGAGCCTTTCATCGATGCGCTGTGGGAGCCGATGATCATCGCTGCCCAAATCCTCCTCGGCCGCGGGCATGAAGCCGCGAACAACGGGCCCGTTTGTAACGGGGCTTCTGTAAGATGGCAAGCCGTTGAAACAAACGAAAAGACAAAGCTCGACTATCGTATGGGTTATAACTCGAAGCTCGGCAGGGCTGGCCTCTCTCCAAACTGCTCAAGATCGGATGAAGCTTGGCCTTTATTCCTCGCTTCTACGTCTCCAGGAGTGTTTCCATGAGAACAGCGATCCGTTCCCTCTGTCTGACGGGATTGCTGGCGCTGCCGCTGGCCGCCTGCAATCAGACCGCCTCAGCCCCTACCCCCGCGAGCACCAGCATCACGCCGCCCAGCTTTCGCATGCCCGAAGG
The DNA here is from genome assembly GCF_055792825.1 of Microvirga sp. GN3. Taxonomy (NCBI): domain Bacteria; kingdom Pseudomonadati; phylum Pseudomonadota; class Alphaproteobacteria; order Hyphomicrobiales; family Methylobacteriaceae; genus Microvirga; species Microvirga sp. GN3. The sequence goes on along the minus strand of NZ_JBVVAK010000001.1, from coordinate 16,908 downwards.
ATCGGGCTGCAAGGGCGAGATCGACCGCTACCGCGCCGTGATGAGCAACGATCTTGCCATGGGGCATGTGAACCAGTCGGTTTATAACCGGGTCGACCGGGAGATCGGTCAAGCGGAGATCGCCTGCGCGGCCGGGCGCGATGCGGAAGCCGTGCGCATGGTCAACGCCACGAAATCCCGCCACGGCTATCTCTGATCGAACATCCACGCAAAGAAGGATTGCAGGAAGAGCGGCATCCGTTCCGGATCGATATCCTCTTTCCCGCGGACAATGCGCACATCCTGCAATTCAGGTTCGTGCTGGGCCGCGATGTTGGCGCGGATCTTCGCCGCGCCCTCCTCTGCCATGACCGGCAGCGTCACCATCCGCAGGAGCGCGATGGTCGGCCAGCGCTGGACGATGATCCACTCGTCGTCCACATGGTAGTCGCTCTCGGAAAGACCTGTCTCTTCTTCAAGTTCGCGAATGAGGCTTCCTGCAAGGTCGACGGAACCGTCCGACCTCAGATCCTCGCGATCCGGCGTCCCAGCGGGGAAATAGACCCGGCCCGCATTCGTCGTGCCGTTCCCCATGACCCCGCAGATGAAAGCTCCGTCGGAACCGCGCAACGCGCCCATGGCGAAGCCGTTGGCGATGGCGGGGTCCGGATAGCCCTTGTCGATCCAGGCGACGAAATCCGCGTAATCGACCTCGAAATAGGTGCTGCGGCACAGATCCTGCTCGAACGCGACATCCTGGAGCAGAAGCACCCGCCCGTTGAACATCTGCGGCTTGCCCGCCGTGCGGCGCTTCCAGTTCTCCGCGATAAATTCCCGGTTATGCTTGGGCCATTCCCAATCCAGCGGACGATAGGATGCTTCGACACGGGTGACGCGTCGGATCTGGGGCTCACGGTTCATGCGAGGATCTCGCCGCGGCTCACCATCACGGCCTTTCCGCCGATCTCGGCTGAGACCAACGCCCCACCCTTGATCGTCATCTGCAGGGAGATCTCGCTCGGGCGGCCCATCTCGACGCCCTGCTCAATGATGATGTTGTGCTCGCCATCGCCCAGGGGTTCGCATTGCATGAGGGCGCCCGCAAAGGCCGCCGCGGCAGAGCCGGTGGCCGGGTCTTCGGCGACGCCCATACCGGGACCATACATGCGTGCGCGAAACCTCAGGCCCTCCGCATCGGGAACGCGGGCATAGACATAAGCTGCCGGATGATCGCTGTCGTTGAATGTCTTATCGAAGGCCTCGCCTTGCGGCTTGGAGCGTGCCAGGGCCTCGAAGGACGAGACCGGCACGAGATCGTAGGCTACGCCAGCCGAATGGCGGCTCGGAATATGCTGGCCGAAGCCGATCTCCGTCGGGTCGAGGCCGAGCGCCCATGCACAGTCCTTGGTCTCCTTGCCCTCGCCCCAGACGAAGGGCAGGCGCGGCAGGCGGAACCGAGCCGAACCGCTCGTCCCGTCCACCACATCGACGACACAGGGAACGATCCCGACCTGCTCCTTCAGCCCGAATACGACGGCACCCGGCTCGCCGTTCTGATCGAGAATGGCCAGGAGCACTGCCGTTCCGACGGTGGGATGGCCGGCGAAAGGCAATTCACGGGCAGGCGTGAAAATACGAATATCGGCCCGCTGGCGCGGCTCGGAGGGCGGGAAAACGAAGACGGTCTCGGAGAGATTGAACTCCTTCGCAATCCGCTGCATTCCGGCCGTATCCAGCCCGTCCGCCTCCAGGACGACGGCAAGAGGATTTCCGGCGAAGCGCTCGCCCGTAAAGACATCGAGGGTGACAAAGCGACGGGACATGCGGAGCAGACCTCTTCGGGAGCCTTCGGGGATACGAGAACACCGATTCTTCAACACCGGATGAGGTACCGTCAGGCGCCCTTCTGTCAACCGAGCGGGCGCGCTGCCGGTGCAGAGGCAAAACCATGTCGCCGGCACAGGTGGCATGCCGGCGACATCTTTCCGAAAGCCTTCCGGCTTATATCGCAGCCTGCCGCACGAAGCGGTCGTTGAAGGTCGCAGCGAGATCGACCTTGGCATCCTTCAGCTCGGGATCGAGCTGGCGCAGCATATCGAGCACGCTCTGCATGCCGCTCGTCTGAATGATGCCGTCGCGCGAATAGCTCTCGAGCGAGTTCTGCACGGCCTTGAGGTAGAGTGGCTTGTCACCCAGGTAATATTCCTCCGGCACCGTGGCGGCGATATCCTCAGGCTTCGCACTCTGGATCCACTTCAGGCTCTTCACGAATGCGTTGACGAGGCGCTGCGTGGTCTGCGGATTTTTCTCAATGAAATCCTTCCTCATGTAGAGCGTCGCCGCCGGGTTCGAGCCGCCGAAGAGCTGGCGGGTTCCGGCTTCGGTGCGGGTATCGATGAGAATCTGAATGTCTCCATCGGCCTCGAGTTTGGCGATGACCGGATCGAGGTGGGAGATCACGTCGATCTCGCCCTTCTTCATCGCGGCCACCGCACTGGCTCCGGAACCGACGCCGATGATGGCCGCATCGGATGGCTTCAGGCCCGCTTTCACCATGGCATACTGCGCAGTGAGCGCGGTTGATGATCCTGGAGCGGTAACGCCGATCTTGAGACCCTTGAAATCCGCGGCCGACTTGATCTGCCCAGCCTTGTCCTTCTTCACCGCAATCACGATCGCCGGGAAGCGTCCGAGCTCCGTGACGGCGACCACGTCCTGTCCCTTGGCCTGCATGCGGATCGTGTGCTCGTAGGCTCCGGTCACCACGTCGACGGAGCCGCCGATAAGCGCTTGGAGCGACTTCGCACCACCGCCGAAATCATTGATCTCGACCTCGAGGCCCTGCTCCTTGAAGAAACCCCGCCGCTCGGCGATGGTGAGCGGCAAATAATAGAGCAACGGCTTGCCGCCGACGCCGAGCGTCACTTTCGCCTTTTCCGGCGCTCCCTGCGCAAAGGCCTTCGTTCCAAAAGCCGCCGAGAGTCCAAGGGCTCCTGCGGTCTTCAGAAATGTACGGCGTTCCATGGCGTTTCTCCCTGTTTTGATTGGGTCGTTTTCATCCTAGGTTCGTGCAGCCAGAGAGGCTTGCGGCCGCCAAACCAGGAAGCGGTTTTCGATTCGCGTCACGAGCATGTCGATAAGAATGACGAAGACGGAAAGGATCAGCATGCCGGCGAAAACGCCCGTCACGTCGAAGACGCTCTCCGCCTCGTGGATCTTGTAGCCGAGTCCGGCGGAAGACCCGAGATATTCGCCGACGACGGCACCGACGAGCGCGAAACCCACTGACGTATGAAGCGACGAGAACACCCAGGTCAGCGCGGAAGGCCAATAGACGTGCCGAAGTAATTGGCGTTCGTTCATGCCGAGCATGCGGGCATTGGCGAGGACGACCGGCGAGACTTCGCGAACGCCCTGATAGACATTGAAGAACACGATGAAGAATACGAGCGTGAAGCCAAGCGCCACCTTCGACCAGATGCCGAGCCCGAACCATAGCGCGAAGATCGGGGCGAGCACAACGCGCGGCAGCGCATTCGCCGCCTTGATGTAAGGATCGAAGATCGCGGCGAGCAGTTCCTTTCGCGCGAAGAGGAATCCGAAGATGATGCCGCCGCCTGCGCCGATCAGAAAGGCCAGGATAGTCTCGACCAACGTGATCCAGAGATGGCCCCAGATCTCTCCGCTGGCGAAGAGGGTCCAGCACCGTTTGAGAACGTCGAGCGGCGTCGAGAAGAAGAACTGAACCTGCTTAGGCGTTCCTGAGATCGGATAGACGGTCAGCACATGCCACAGCAGAAGGAAGATCAGGCCCACGCCAATCTGGAGAACGGTCAGTTTCAGGCGTGGCATCAGGTCCCCTCCCCCTGGCTATAAGCCTTCTGAACCTCGGTACGCAGGCTTGCCCAGATCTCCTTATGGATGTGGTGGAACGTCGGCTCCAGCCGGACTTCCGCAATGTCGCGAGGTCGCGGCAACGCCACGGGGAAATCACCGATGATCCGCGCGGCCGGCCCTGCCGACATCAGAACCACACGGTCGGCCAGGGCAATCGCCTCTTCCAGATCATGCGTGACGAACATCACCGCCTTGCGGTCCGCGGCCCACAAACTCAAAAGCAGATTGCCCATGATCTGCCGCGTCTGCGCATCGAGTGGCCCGAAGGGCTCGTCCATCAGCAAAATCTCGGGATCGCGGATCAGAACCTGAGCCAGCGCCACGCGCTTGCGCTGGCCGCCGGAGAGCATGTGCGGATAGCGGTCGACAAAGGCCTTAAGCCCGACACGTCCGAGCCAGTCCCTTGCACGCTGCAAAGCATCACGGTGCGCAACACCCTTCGACTCAAGAGCGACAGCCACATTGTCGAGAGCCGTCTTCCACGGCATCAGCGCGTCCTGCTGGAAGAGATAGCCGGAGCGCAAATTGAGGCTGGAAAGATCGTTGCCGAAGATCCTGACCCGCCCCTCCGAGGGCTTCAGCAGGCCAGCCGCCGCATTCAGGATCGTCGACTTGCCCGAGCCCGTCGGGCCGACGATCGCGACGAATTCGCCTGGGCGAACGGAGAGATCGATTCCGCTGACGGCCGTGTAACCACCCACTTTCGGCCCGAACGTGATGGCGACATCGTTGAGCGCCACCGCCGCAAGGGAGGTTGCCTGATCCATTCCGATCCTCATGGTCCCTCTTTCGGGCGGCATTCTAGGACCGCCTGAAGAGGGATCGCAAGGCAGGTCGGCTTCGCCCTTCGACCTATTGGCTCCTCATGTCGGCTTCGCCGAATCAAGCCCAGAGGAGCGGAATCGACCTAGACTTCTTCGGCCTCGAAACGGTGGGTGGGCGAGACGAACTCATCCTGCGCTGCGATGGTCAGAATCTCGCGGGAGCCCGCCTCTTCGGTACGCTTGAGCAGGCCGTAGACAGAGGCCGAAGCTTCGGCCAGCGCCTTCGGGGCTGAGTGCGAGCGGGCATAATGAACGAAGAAGAGCGCCGCGATGGCGTCCCCCGCCCCGTTGACGGAGAGCGACAGCTTCGGCGTCCGCACGCGCCAGAAGCGTCCGCCTTCACCCGCGACGAGATCGACGCTGTCGGCGGGCGTTTCCTTCGTCTCGACCGAGGTCACGAGCATGACCTTGGGGCCCATGGCTTGCATAAGCGAGATCGCCTGTTTCACATCGTCCAGGGCCTGTGTTGTCAGACCGGACAGGTAGTCGAGCTCGAACTGGTTCGGTGTAATGATGTCGGCGGCAGGCACCGCCTGCTCGCGCATGAATTCCGGAATGCCGGGTCGCACGAACACGCCGCGCCCCACGTCACCGATCACCGGATCGCAACAATAGAGCGCATCCGGATTGAGCTCCCGCACCCACGCCACTGCGGAGAGGATCGCGTTGCCTATATCGGCGGAGCCCATATAGCCTGAGAGAACGCCATTGCAGCGCTCGAGCATGCCACGCTCCGCGATGCCCTCCACGAGATCCTCGATGGCAGGCCCATCGAAGACGCGACCTTTCCAGGAGCCGTAGCCAGTATGGTTGGAGAACTGCACCGTATGAATGGGCCAGACCTCGACGCCGAGGCGCTGCATCGGAAACACGGCGGAGGCATTGCCCACATGACCGTAGGCGACATGGGATTGGATCGAGAGAACGTTCATGGTTCTGGCCCCTTTCGCCCTTCGGTTAGCGCAACAAACGCCCCGCTTCAAATTGCCTGATGTGATCTCATTCATCACGAAGGCAGTTGGTTCTTTCCGAGATGCCTCGTATTGACCAATCCTAGCCGCAACAGGACCTCCATCGGTACCATGGATATCGAGTTTCTGAAGACCAGCATTGTCGAATTCGTGCAGACCCATCAGGCCTTTGCCCCCCTGGTGCTCAGCCTCATGACCTTTGCCGAGTCGCTTGCCTTCGTCTCCCTGCTGCTGCCGACCACGGCGATCCTGATCACCGTCGGTTTCGTGCTCGCTGCGGCCGATATTCCCTTCTGGCAGATTTGGGCGGGAGCAGCCTGCGGCGCCTATCTCGGAAACTGGGTCTCCTATGCCATCGGCCGGCGCTACAAGAAGGCCGCCTATGAGAGTTGGCCTCTGTCGCGCAGTCCCAAGCTAATCGCGCGGGGAGAAGATTTCTTCCAGCGCTTCGGCCCCTGGGCTGTGTTTCTCGGACGCTTCATCGGCCCGATCCGTGCCGTAATCGCCCTCATTGCCGGCATCTTCCTGATGCCACCGGTGCTGTTCCAGGCGGCCAACATGGCATCGGCATCCGCCTGGGCCTTCCTCGTCCTCGGGCCCGGGGCGAGCCTCGTTCATCACTTGCCCTGGTAGGACCAATCGCCCGGGAACCTGGTCTCCCAGGGCTCATTAACCCCCGACACCAAAGGAGGTTACCTATGGGCAAAGGCAAGATGAGCGGCGACAATTCCGGCGAGAGCAAGAAGCATCCCGGCGATCACATTCGCGGCTCGGGCGGTACGATGAAGAACCGCGTCGACCCCGGCAAGCAGAGCAACAACAAAGCGCAGAACACGAAAGGCAATCAGCAGTAAAATCCGGCGGCTCACCCACGAGTGAGCCGCCACTCCCCTCCGTTTCCAGAGGTGGCAGCAACCCTCCGTGATGTTAACAGAATAGATATAACATCACGGAAACCTTGTTGTGACTCTTCCTTCTCCCGCTTCTTTCGAAGAGCTTGATTCCGTTGCGCCCCTGACCGAGGCAATCGATCCGCTGAGAACCGGCCTGCCGGCCGCATGGTGGCCCTCCGTCGTGGGAATGGTATGCCTTGTCTTCTCAGTCTTCTGGATGATGGAGAGTTGGAAGGACGCCGATCCGCTGCGGGGTCCGACGAGGGTGAACTACCTCACTCAGGATCTCGCAGGCCTCTTGGCGACCCTTTCCTGCTCCTACGCCATCTATCGGTTCTGGAAGCATCGCTCGGAAACGCTCGGCATCGTCCTTGGCCTCCTGATAGCTGCCGCAGCTATGACGTGGCATCGCCTGTGAGCTGAATGGCCCGGCCTGCCCATCTCAGGTGATCCTGAATGCATCGAGCCCTCCTGCCTCGATGCGCTCCTGCGTGTGACGGTAACCGATTTCGACCACCTTCTCGAACTGCTCCCAGCCTCTTAGCGGCACATCGGCGAGAGGGGGATGGATGACGAGGGCGGCGTGGGCGCGTGCCTTCAGGGTCTGGGCATCGCTGGAAATCGTGGCCGAGCGATAGAGCAGGCTGACGATGTCCGGAGCGTTGGCCGGCAAGCCTAGAATCCTGCGCAGCAATCGTGCCTTCTTCTCTTCGTCGCCTGGAGAGGTGAAGGCGACGTCCCGCGCCACATCGATGCCGAGCACCGGCCCCCTCTGGAAGTCGGCCATCACATCGGCCGGCAGATTGTTCATCATGGCTCCGTCGACGAGCACGCCCTCCGGCTCGACCACGGGCGGAAGCAGTCCGGGAATGGCGAGGCTTGCCCGCAAGGCCTTCCAGAGCGTTCCCTGACGATGCACATGGGTCGTTCCCGTGGTCAGGTTGGAAGAGACACAGAAGAACGGCAGCCAGAGATCCTCGATATTGCGCTGGCCGAAATGCTCGATCAGCCGTGCATCGACCTTGAGGCCTCGGATCAGGGCGATGAGCGGCAGGGTATAATCGTTCAGCGGCGGGCTTCGAACGAAGGCCTTCATCATGAGATCGCGGGCCTCGTCGAGGCTAACCTGTATGGCACAGATAGCTGCCATAACGGCACCGATGCTGGTTCCACCGACAAGATCGATAGGGATGCCATGTTCGCGCAGGGCCCTGATGGCGCCGAGATGCGCAAAGCCGCGCGCCCCTCCTCCGGCCAGAACGAGGCCGATGGCCTTTCCACTCGAGGTGCGGATAAGCCGCTGAAGATCGGACAGGTTCTTCTCACGCACCTGAATGCGCTGATCGACGGGAAGCCGCTGCAGCGAAGGATGTGCCGGCGCAGGTCGCGTGGCATCCGGTTTTTGCAGCAGAACGAGGTCGTGACGACGCCAGGACGACATGGCACCGGTCAGCGCCTCGGCCTCGCAGGTCAGCGGCTCGCCAGGGCGCGCCAGCAGCACCACATGGTCGGCATGGCGGATGCACCTCTCCGTCCAGGCGCCCGACGATTCCGGGGCGACATAGATCACGCGCTCGCGGCTCACCTCGAAGCGGGAGAACCAGGTCTCGTCCTCGTGGGTCGGCATGGCAGCGATCAGATCGACTCCGGCCCCATGGCTGCGTCGCATTTCCGCGAGAAAGGCTTGCGCGAAGTCCGAGACCGCTACGCCCTGCGTGACGGGAACGATGGCAAAGGTCGTTGGCGAAAAGGTCGCGGGCGTAAAGCGTGTCGCCGCGCGAAGGCGATCGGCCATCAGCTTCGACAGATAGAGCGTGACGGAAGGCCAGCGCTCGATCAGGTGCTCGAAATCCGCTCGGGCCAGCATGAGTAGGACAGAATCCCTGAGAGCTGTCACGGTTGCCGAGCGAGGCGCATGGGAAATGAGAGCCATTTCGCCAATGGTCTCAGGCGGGACGATGCGGGAAATGCGCCGCTGCTCGCCATGGCTCCCCTGCACCGACACGCCGAGTGCGCCGGAGACGAGCATGTAGACGGTATCTGCCGGATCGCCCTCCCGGAAGAGAATTTCGCCGCCGGGAAGCATGATGTGCTGCAATTTCGACTGAAGCTCAAGGCGCGCAGCCGGATCCAGTCCGGCCCATAACGGCAGGTCGAATTCCGACAGTTCTTTCAGCAGACTCGTGGCACTCATCGCAACAAAAGAGCATCGAAGGGATCCCTTCGATGCTCTAGCGCTGTTGAGCCAAACTGACAAATCGGCATTCAGCTTGGCTTCAAGCGGACGGCACGGACCGGCCGCGCCGCCCGAAAAAATGGCTTAGTTCCGGCTCTTGTCGACCAGGGCCTTTTCCTTGATCCACGGCATCATATCGCGCAGGCGGGAACCGACATCCTCGATGGGGTGAGCGGCGTTGCGGGCGCGGGTCGCCTTGAAGGAGGTCTGGTTGACCTTATTCTCGAGCATCCAGTCGCGGGTGAACTTGCCGCTCTGGATGTCCTCCAGAACGCGCTTCATCTCGGCCTTGGTCTCGGGCGTGATGATGCGCGGGCCGGTGACGTATTCGCCGTACTCGGCCGTGTTGGAGATCGAGTAGTTCATGTTGGCGATGCCGCCCTCGTAGATGAGGTCGACGATCAGCTTCACCTCGTGGAGGCATTCGAAATAGGCCATTTCGGGGGCATAACCCGCCTCGACCAGGGTCTCGAAGCCCGCCTTGATGAGCTCGACGAGACCGCCGCAGAGCACCACCTGCTCGCCGAACAGGTCGGTCTCGCACTCTTCCTTGAAGGTGGTCTCGATGATGCCGGCGCGGCCGCCGCCATTGGCGGAGGCATAGGACAGCGCGACGTCATGGGCGTTGCCCGTGGCGTCCTGATGGATCGCGATCAGGGTCGGCACGCCGCCGCCGCGCTGATACTCGGAACGCACCGTGTGGCCGGGGCCCTTCGGGGCGACCATGAGCACGTCGAGGTCCTTGCGGGGTTCGATGAGGTTGAAGTGCACGTTGAGGCCGTGGGCGAAGAGCAGTGCCGCACCCTGCTTCATGTTGTCGTGAAGCTCGTTGCGATAGATATCGGCCTGCAGCTCGTCCGGGGTCAGCATCATGACCACGTCGGCCCACTTGGCGGCCTCGGCCACCTCCATGACCTTGAGACCAGCCTTCTCGGCCTTGGCCGCGGAGGGCGAGCCCTTGCGGAGCGCCACGACGATGTCCTTCACGCCGGAATCGCGCAGGTTCAGGGTATGGGCATGGCCCTGGCTGCCGTAGCCGACGATGGCAACCTTCTTGCCCTTGATCAGATTGATGTCGGCGTCGCGATCGTAATAGACACGCATGGTCCTCAAGTCCCTTATCTCAAAGGGGGTTTTCCCCCGTCCTCGTCCCTGCAGCACCGTCCCGGAAAGGGATTGCGCAACATTTGTTTTATCAGGCGCCGCTTTTAGCGAATAAAACTGCGCTGACAAGTTGTCGTTTGTAGCAAAACTGCGGACCCCGCCTGCGTTGAATGCAAGGGTCTGTCCATTTCTGCCGACAAACGATCAGAACCTGGAGAGTTCAAACCTCTCTCCAATGCTCTAGATTGACGTCTCGATTCTCCACCGTGAAGGATGACGCCGCATGCAGCGCCTTGCCACTCCCGACGAAGTTGTCACGTTCTGGCGCAAGGCCGGACCGGAGAAGTGGTTCTCGAAGGACGAAACCTTCGACCAGATCTGCCGCGACCGTTTCATGCCCACCTATGAGGCCGCCGCGCGGGGCGATCTCAACGAGTGGGAACTCATCCCGGAAGGTGCGCTTGCCGTCATCCTCCTCCTCGACCAGTTCCCCCGGAACATGTTCCGGGGACAACGCGAAACCTACAAAACCGACCCGGTCGCCCTGATGGCCGCAGACCGTGCCATCGAGCGCGGCTTCGACAGACAGGTGGAACCCGATTTCCGCCGCTTCTTCTACCTGCCCTTCATGCACTCCGAGTCCTTGGCGGACCAGGAGCGCTCGGTGGCCCTGAACGAAGCCCTCGGCGAGGACTCTTCCAAGTGGGCACGCCACCATCACGAGATCATCGCCCGCTTCGGCCGCTTCCCTCACCGCAACACCATCCTCGGCCGTGAGACAACGACGGAGGAGGAAGCGTTCCTGAAGGAGAACGACTTCAGGGGCTGACCCTTACATGATCCCTTCCGCGCCACGCGCCATGGCTGCGACGCCGGTGCGGGAAACCTCCACGAGGCCGACTGCTGTCATCAGCTTGATGAAGCGCTCGACCTCGTCCGTCGTGCCGGTCAACTCGTAGACGAAGGAGGTCAGCGTCGCGTCCATCGTGCGGGCACCGAAGGCCGAGGCGAGACGCATCGCCTCCACCCGGTGATCGCCCTTGCCCACCACCTTCACGAGGCAGAGTTCGCGCTCGACGGCTTCGCCGGTGAGTGTGAGATCCACGACACGGTGCACGGGCACGAGGCGCTCCAACTGGCTCTTGATCTGCTGGATGATGCTGTCGGTGCCCGTCGTCACGATGGTGATGCGTGAGATATGCGCCTCGTGCTCCGTCTCGGTGACGGTCAGGCTCTCGATGTTGTAGCCGCGGCCCGAGAACAGGCCGGCGATGCGCGCAAGGACGCCCGGCTCGTTATCGACAACGATGGCGAGTGTGTGTCGATGCGCAGGCTCGACACGAGTCGCATCGGGATAATGGGTTTTCATCTGAAGCATGGTCTGGTTTCCCGATTTTTCTAAATTCTCAAGCCGCTTTGCGATAATTTTCGATGGCGTCCTCATCAACCTCGTCGGCGTCGACGATCCATTCTTCCTTCAAGGCGGCGGAGCGCCATTCCTGGAAAGCGGGCAACGAGAGGATCGCATCCACATAAGCGCGGGTGGTGGCATCGAGCGCGATGGAATAGGTCTCAAGACGCGTTACGAGCGGCGCATACATGGCATCGGTGGCCGAAAAGGTGCCGAAAAGAAACGGCCTGCCAGCACCGAAGCGCTCGCGCGCCTGGCGCACGATCTCGCTGAAGCGGGCGACATCACGGGCAACGGCTTCGCCGCGATCCTTCTGCGCGTATTTCTTGCCGAGATTCATCGGGCATGCAGAGCGCAAGCCTGTGAACCCAGCATGCATTTCTGCCGCAATCGAGCGTGCCATGGCACGGGCCCTGCGATCCTCGGGCCAAACGGGAGCACCATAGGCCTCGCCGACATATTCCATAATGGCGATAGACTCCCACACGGTCACATCGCCATCGATCAGGACCGGCACCTTGCCGGCCGGCGAATGCTTGAGCACCTTCACCTTCGTGTCAGGTAGGTCGAGCGGAATGGTGATCTCGTCGAACGCGATCCCAAGCTGCTTCATCAGCAGCCAGGGACGCATAGACCAGGACGAATAGCACTTATTGGCAATGACGAGGGTTGGCATATCTCAAATCCTCATCAAACCAGCATCTTGCCCTTCTCGTCGATCACGGAGCCGATATCGGCTCCGGTCTCGCCGAGATAGTCGTTGAGCAGCATCTCGTTATGCGCCTTGCCCGACGGGATCATCGGGAAGCAGTTCTCGGTTTTGTCGACGATGCAGTCGAAGATGACCGGGCGGTTCACGTTGATCATCTCGAGGATCTTCGCGTCGAGTTCACCGGGCTTGTCGCAGCGGATGCCGACGCCGCCATAGGCTTCGGCGAGCTTGACGAAATCGGGCAGCGATTCCGAGTAGCTGTGCGAGTAGCGTCCGCCATGCAGCAGCTCCTGCCACTGGCGCACCATGCCCATATATTCGTTGTTGAGGATGAAGACCTTGAGCGGCAGGTTGTATTGCAGGGCTGTCGACATTTCCTGCAGCATCATCTGAATCGAGGCTTCGCCGGCGATGTCGATCACCAGCGCATCTGGATGTGCCAGCTGCGCGCCGACGGCTGCAGGCAGGCCATAGCCCATCGTACCGTGGCCGCCCGAGGTCATCCAGCGGTTCGGTTCCTCGAACCTGAAGTACTGGGCCGCCCACATCTGATGCTGTCCCACTTCCGTCGTGATATAGACATCGCGATCCTTGGTCAGTTCATAGAGACGCTGGATCGCGTATTGCGGCTTGATGGTCTCGGTAGAGTTGCGGAAGGCCAGGCAATTGCGTGTGCGCCAGCCTTCGATCTTGGTCCACCAATCCGTGACAGCCGCCTTGTCCGGCTGGTGAGCGTTCTGCCGCCACAGGCGCAGCATGTCTTCCAGCACATGCGCGCAATCGCCGACGATCGGAATGTCCACCTTCACGGTCTTGTTGATGGAGGACGGATCGATGTCCACGTGGATGCGCTTGGAGAACGGCGAGAAAGCATCGAGACGTCCCGTGATGCGATCATCGAAGCGCGCCCCGATATTGATCATCACGTCGCATTCATGCATCGCCAGATTGGCCTCGTAGGTGCCGTGCATGCCGAGCATGCCGAGCCACTGCTTGTCGGAGGCCGGATAGGCGCCAAGGCCCATCAGGGTCGAGGTGATGGGAAAGCCCGTGAGCCGCACGAGTTCGCGCAGCAGCGTCGCGGCATGCGGGCCCGAATTCACCACGCCGCCGCCGGTATAGAACACCGGACGCTTGGCATTGGCCATCAGCTCGACGGCGGCGCGGATGTGATCCAGGTCGCCTTTGACGATCGGGCGATAGGTCTTGTGCTGGTTGCTCAAGGGCCGTGCATAGGAACCGGTCTTGAACTGAATATCCTTCGGCAGATCGACGACGACCGGACCCGGACGGCCGTTCTGCGCCACGTAGAAGGCTTCATGCAGGACGCGCGGCAGGTCCTCGATCGATTTGACGAGGTAGTTGTGCTTCGTGCAGTGGCGCGTGATGCCGACGGTGTCGCATTCCTGGAAGGCATCGGAGCCGATGAGATGGGTCGGGACCTGGCCGGTGATGCAGACCAGCGGGATCGAATCCATCATCGCATCGGCAAGCCCCGTGATCGCGTTGGTGGCGCCGGGACCGGAGGTCACCAGAACGACGCCCGGCTTTCCGGAGGAGCGGGCATAGCCTTCTGCCGCATGCACAGCTCCCTGCTCATGGCGGACGAGAACATGGCGAACCTTGTCCTGGTGGAAAAGCGCATCGTAGATCGGAAGCACCGCGCCGCCCGGATAACCGAAGATATGTTCGACTCCCTGGTCCTGCAGGGCTCGGATCACCATTTCGGCTCCGGTCATCGTCTCGCTCATCTCACTCGCTCCCTGGGGTCTTTCGCATCACTGTCTTGGAATTTAGGCAATAAAAAAGGCCCCTGAGGGGGCCTGTGCGCCATCGCCGGACCTGCGGGTCAATCCCGCTCCGTCGATGGCGCTCGTACTACGAGAATAAGCTTGCGCATGTGGGCAGCTCTCGGTTCAAAAGTTGCGCCGACGCTAAACGATCCGTTTCATTCGGTCAAGCGGGGGCGACTTGGCTCGGAGCTGCTTAGCTTCTACCTTATGCCCCCTATTTTAGTTGTATGACCATGACGATGACCGAGACTACCTCCTCGACCGGAGCGCCGATACAGAACCTGCGCCTCACGGCCCGTGCCCTCCTCCTGGGCGACCGCCTCGATGTGGCGGGGCTGGAGCGCAGCGACGTGCTTTCCACCACCCCTCTTGCCTTCCGGGCCGGTCAGGATGGTTTCGTCGCCCTCTTCCGATACGGCGTCGCCGTTCTCGTCGGCCTCACACCGCTGGAAGAGGACGAGGTCATCCGCAGCGTGCGCCAGCGCATCCGGGGCGAGTTCGCCCGCCACGAGGAGGAGACGGCGATCATCGAGATCTCGCCGGATCGGGACGACCAGATCCCGCCGGGAGGCCCGATCTATATCAAGCAGCTCTCCACCGAGCGCCTGATCGTCATCGCCGACGCCTTATCCAAGAGCGCAACCCTCGCCCGCGACGAGCGGGAGGCCGCCGCCGCCTTCGAGCTGGTGGAACCATCCGTCCAGCACCTCGCCGAAAAGGGCCGACGCCCCCGGGACCGCCGCAGGATCCTCCAGCAGGTCGGCCAAGCCCTTCTGGTCCGGCAGCGCATGTCAGGCGGCGTCGCTGTGGAGGAAAAGCCGGATGTCCTCTGGGACCGCCCGGACCTCGAGCGCCTCTATGCCCGCCTGGAGGACGAATACGAGCTGAAGGAACGCGCCACGGCGCTCCACCGCAAGCTCGAAGTACTCGGCGACACGGCCCAGGCCCTGACCGACATCATCGACACCGAGCGATCCTTGCGCCTCGAACTGATCATCGTCCTCCTGATCGTGTTCGAGATCTTCATCACCTTCTACCAGATGTTCACGGGCGCGCCGGGGCATTGAGCTGAGCCATCACGGCCTCGAACCCCTTCTCGGGCTCGACCCATTGCCAATCGGGCAATTGGTGGCGAAACCAGGTGAACTGGCGCTTGGCATAGCGGCGCGTATCGCCCTGTCCTTTGGCGATGGCTTCATCGAGCGAGATCTCGCCACGCAGATAGGCCAGAAGTCCGGGGACACCGTGGGCCCGCATGGCCGGGAGCATGGGATCAAGGTTGCGCTCGCCCAGGGCACGCACCTCATCGAGCGCCCCTTGCTCCATCATGGCGAGGAAACGTGTATCGATGCGTCGGCGCAGCTCGTCCCTGTCGGGGGCAAGGAAGAGCTTGACGACTGAAGCGTCAGCCAAAGGTCCCGGCTGGCGGGCTCCATGGAAGGAGATGAGTGGCTGGCCGGTCGCCGCGAAGATCTCAAGAGCGCGCTGGACGCGCAGGCGGTCGGAGGGACGCAAGGTTCGAGCCGTCTCGGGGTCGCGCTCTGACAGGAGGCGGTGGAGCTCGGGCGTTTCCAGCCCTTCGCTGTCCCGGCGCACCTGCTCGCGAACCTCGTCGGGAACGGGCGGCATGTCGGACAGCCCCTCCGTCAGAGCCTTGAAGTAGAGCCCGGTCCCGCCGACGAAGATCGGGAGCTTTCGTCCCTGGACCTCACTCAGGACCTGGAGGGCGTCGGTCACATAACGCCCGACGGAAAAGTTCACCGCGGCATCCACATGGCCGTAGAGCCGGTGGGGAGCTTCTGACTCCTCCTTGAGCGTCGGCCGGGCCGTGATGATCCGCAGGTCGCGGTAAACCTGCATGGAATCGGCATTGATCACTACGCCATCGAGTCCTTGAGCCAGCTTGATGCCCAATGCGGACTTGCCTGATGCGGTCGGCCCTGCGATGAGAACCGCGCCGATCTTCAATCCACTCACAGCCAGGTTCCCCAATGGCGTCTTCCCAAAATTCCCTCGTTGCGACCCTCATCGCCAACCCGTCTCAACCGGTTGTCACGGACGAGGTCGTGGCGCGGGCGGCAACATCGCTTGGACAAGAGACGGAATGCTCCATCCTGGCAAGGGGAATCGCAGCGGATCTCATCGTCCCGCTCCCGGCCGAGGCGAAAGCCGTCGAAGACACTCTGCGCCAAGCCTTGGACGGCCAGCCCATCGACATCGTGGTGCAGCCCTTAGGCACCCGCCGCAAGCGCCTGTTCCTGGCGGATATGGATTCCACCATGATCGGCCAGGAATGCATCGATGAACTGGCTGATTACGTCGGACTGAAAAAGGAAGTCTCGGAGATTACCGAACGGGCCATGCGCGGCGAGATCGCCTTCGAGCCCGCCCTGCGCGAGCGCGTGGCGCTGTTGAAAAACCTGCCGGTCAACGTGGTCGACGAGATCATCGAGAAGCGCATTACGCTTACGCCCGGCGGCCGGGCGCTGGTCCAGACCATGCGCGCCAACGGCGCCTATGCCTGCCTCGTCTCCGGCGGTTTCACCCTGTTCACCGGCCCCATCGGCGCCAAAATCGGTTTCGACGAGCATCGTTCCAACCATCTAATCCTCAATGGCGAGAAGCTCGCCGGCACAGTCGAGGAGCCGATCCTGGGCCGCGAGGCGAAGCTCGCGACCTTGATCGAGCTACGCGCCCGCTTCGGCTTAGGCCACCATGAGACCATGGCCGTGGGCGACGGCGCCAACGATCTCGCAATGCTGGGAGAAGCCGGACTCGGCATTGCCTTCCACGCCAAGCCCGCGGTTGCCGCTGCAGCCCATGCGCGGATCGACTACGCGGATCTGTCGGCGCTGCTCTACGCGCAGGGCTACAAGGCCGAGCAGATCGTCAGCGCCTAGAGCATTTTTCGGCGAAGTGGACCCGGTTCGCCGTCAAAAATGCGGCGAACCAAAGAAGAGAGATGATTGAACGAAGCCGCTGACGCGGCATTTGGTGCCCGGGGATGCGGATGATGCTTCTGTTTTGAAGGATTGCGGCTGTTGAAGCGCAATTCCAGAACAGGAGATCAAGATGGTCGAGTTGAGCC